>CALHQT010000182.1:0-30986 GCA_938038135.1 uncultured Atopobium sp. | reverse complement strand
GGTACGCGAGCTGGGTTCAGAACGTCGTGAGACAGTTCGGTCCCTATCCTCTGTGGGCGTAGGAAAATTGAGGGAGGCTGCCCCTAGTACGAGAGGACCGGGGTGGACGGACCTCCGGTGTACGGGTTGTTAACCAATAGCATTGCCCGGTAGCTGAGTCCGGTCGGGATAACCGCTGAAAGCATCTAAGCGGGAAGCCCATCCCAAGATGAGTTTTCCTTTCGGTAAGACCCCTTGTAGACTACGAGGTTGATAGGATGCAGATGTAAGTGCTGTAAGGCATTCAGTCGAGCATTACTAATCGGTCGAGCTCTTCTTTTCTTTACTATATTTTGAACTGATGCGTGATTTTTGAAGCCTTTGAATTTAACGTCACACTGTGCGGCCCTCAGGGCACGTGAGAAAACCCTCATGAAACAAGAATACCCCTTGTTGGTCAGCGACCATGGCAGGGGAGGCACACCTGGTCCCATTCCGAACCCAGAAGTTAAGCCCCCGAGCGCCGATGGTACTGCGGAGTAAGTCCGTGGGAGAGCAGGACGTCGCTGACCAACAAGGGGCATTTTTATGTCGAGAGGATCTCACGTTTGTGGGGTCCTCTTTTTTGGTAGAGAATATTCGAAAATAGCATAAAAATTTTTACTAAAAATCCATATTTATTACGTATTATATATTTATTGTGTATCACAATATTTACATAATTTTCTTAATTAAATGCCGTTCACGGAAGATAATTTTTACCATTTGATGTTATCTTGTTTTAACATTTGTGCATTTCTGTGTGTATTTTGTTACTAATCTGTCATGAATCTGACCATATTTCACCTACCGTTCACCTAAACCTTCTCACTTTCTGACAAATTTGGCTTGATTATTTATCCCACACCAAATTATGAGACAAGAAATGTTAGAGCGCATGTAGCGCTTGAGTGTTTGAACAGTAAGGAGAGGTTTTATGGAGTCAGAAAACAGAGAAACTGCTGGAACAGAGTCGCTGCTCGGTGGGTCTTCTCGCCATGTGATGGGTGACTATAGCAGGGTAGTTCCACCGCAGCACTTTCTCAAAACAATGGAAAAGACCAATAGGCCTCTCGCGCTTTGTGCAGAGCCCTGCATGGGTAAGACCATGTTTTTGCGTGAGTTGGCGGATTATGCGCAGTCACACGGATGGACTGTGTATGAGGTCTCTCTTTCTAGTCTGTCGGCTAAAGAGGCAACCCAGATTCTTACTAAGAAAAGCACTTCTATCTGCAATGCTAAGAAATCAAAGGCGCTTAAAAGGTTAGTTCTTATTGATGATTTTCCTCCGTCTGATGAGTATTATGTTGCTCGCCAGGTTAAATCAATTGCGCGTCTTCGCATGGCTGGCTGTCTTGTTGCGATTTCTTTATCTCCTGAAGCTCGTCAGTTAATCGACGAAGTCCCTAGCGTGTATGTTTTGGGAAAGAATGAACTGCTCACGTTTATGCCCGGAATAGATAATTCTGAACAATCAATTTTGACTAATATGAGATTGACGCGCGGTATTCCAACGCTTGTTTACTCTTTGCCAGTTACATTTTGCGAGCATGAAGATGCGGATGTGCCAATTACGTATCTAACTAGTCTTGCTTGCGTTTCATCGTATATGCTCAGAAGTTCGCTTGGCATTGAGGAACTTAGGCTCAGGTTGGGCATGATGTTGCTCGGTGTTGGCTCATTTGATGATTTGAGCCGTATATGCGGACAAGTTGATCTTGAGTATTTGGCCAAGATAGAGCAAGATGCGCCTTTCTTTGGCGTGCATGTAGAAACTAGGCGTTTCTCGTGTCTTCATGTTACAAGATTTGATGTTTTGAACTTTAATAAACAGGAGCTTGTGGCTCTAGCGGGTAAGCATGAAAAGCTTGTTCTGAAAGCTATAGCCCTGCTCATCGATAGAGAAGATTTCTCTAAGGCTGCATTTGTAAGCTCGCTGGTTAGAGAAGAGATTATCTGGGAAATTGTTCTTTCTCATGCAGCGGAATTTGCAGACGCTGGATATATTGAGCTGGTAGATAACGCACTCACCGCCACGCATTCTGACTGTACGCTCGATAACTCAAGTAAAAAAGCTGCTAAGGGAATGGTGGATTCGCTGTCTAGTGCTAAGGGGCCGATAAATACTAAAGATGCTGATAGGGCATTCAAGAATCTTACTTCATTTAACGGATTTCTTAAGCAAACGGCATATATGACTTTACTGAAGTTGATTTTGCAAAAGCCTCTGCCACCCTTGAAAGAAGACCTTGAGCTGGGTCCGCTAGAGAAGAAAATTGCTTTACATAAACGCGCAATTGATTTAGCTTTGCAAGGAAATTTTAAGTATGCCCTTCAGCTGCTGCTTCTTGAGCAGCAGTATGAGAAAGCTGCATCAATAACCTCGTCAATTCAAGCTGTTGACGTGGAATTGCTTTACGCATTGCTGGGTGTATATCAAAAAGAATTTGATACGCGCACCTCAGGCTCGCTCTCCTTTTTACAAGAAGGTGAGGCCGGAGGCTTAAAGGGGTCTGTAGGACTACTTAAATGCGTTCGCTACCTTTTTGAAAAAAGCTCTTCTGTGGGCGACTTATACGATACCGAGCAGCTCATCAGCCAAGCAGAACTGCAGGGTAATCGTATGATTCAAGTACCTGCGCTTCTTATTGGAGCTCTTCTCAGCCTCAGAAGCAGAGCATATCCCAAAGCGCAGCTCCAAGCGAGAAGGGCGGTGCTACTAAGTAGGGAATGGGATTCACTATATGTGGTGCAAGTCGGAAAGATCATTGAAGATATTGCGGGATTTTTCTTAGGTGTTAAACCTACGGAGAAGAGCCTTGAGGCAATTACCCATCCATCGCTAAAAGCTGCATGTAGAACAATATATAAAGCTCTCTTTAAGAGTGTAAACGGACATGCTCCCGTTTGGCTGGATGCGGTTGAGTATGGAGTTCCAGAAAATGCCATGTGGCTTGTGAGGGCGCTTCTGTCTGATGAGTCTGAGTTCCAGCAGTGCTTAGAACGAGAAATGCCAGAAGAATGGCTCCATTACCTACGTTCAAATGAGGGGAAACGAGACATAACAAAATGGAGAGTATCTCGGCAAGGAGCTGGGGATTCTTGGACTGAAGACTCCGCTTTGAAGAGCCTGCACTTAGAGAAGGTAAATAACGCTCACCCAGGAGTTTACCTTGCTCTTCTCGGCAGATTTAGTTTGTCGGTTCAAGGAGAGGAGATTGCTGGCAGAAAAATTGCCTATCGATCAGCAAAGGCACTACTTGTGTATTTGGCGCTTGCCCACAATCACATGAGCTTTAGGTCGCAGATTGCGCAGCAGATTTGGCCGGAGGCTGATCAGGCACATTGGCAAGAGCGCCTGTATCAAGCAACTCGAGTTATTCGCAAAGAGGTCCAGGAGATTCAGACAGATTGTGAGCCTTTGGAAGCATCTCGGATTGAAAAGACACTTGGTTTTAATCCCCAGCAGGTGACCGTAGATATTGATATTTTTACGCGATTAGCAAAGAGCGTGGCGTCATCGAACAGTGATGAAGACATAGTGCATCTGGCTAAGCAGGCGGAAGAACTGTACCAAGGGGATTTGTATCTTCCTGAGGATGAATGCTTTAGGTTTGCAGATCCCATTCGTGTTGCCCTGAGAGATCAATACATAGATACCATGGTAACGGCTTCGGCGGCTGCTTTGAGAATTACCCACTATACGCTTGCGGTGCATTTTGCAGAGCTCGCCTACCTTGTTGATGATATGCGAGAGGACACACTTATGGCACTCATTCAGGCGCTGAGAAAATGTGGTCGGGCGCAGGATGCGCAGCATTACTACGATTTGTACGTGCAGAAATACGTTATGAAGCGTAGAAAAATGCCGTCTAAACAGCTCAGGATGATTGCAGGTGCAGAAAAGGGAAAAGAATCAATAGAAACTAGTGGTGGAGAAATAACGAAATTGGGATTTTACGACGCCATGTAGTGTGATTCAAGCAGTTAGACGGGGTATGATATATAAGTTGAATACTGTGTCTATCAACCGAAGATAGATGCCCGACGTCAAGGAAAAAGCTATGCCTAATTTCCTCTCTAAGATTCTGTCCTTTGGCGCTGACAAGGACCTCAAAGCATATCAGCGTATTGTCGATAAGATCAATGCGCTTGAGCCAACAATGCAGGAAATGAGCGATGAAGAGCTTCAGGCTCAGACCGAGAAGTTCAAGGCTCGTTATGCCGAAGGAGAAAGTCTAGACGATCTTCTCCCAGAGGCTTTTGCGACGGTACGTGAGGCGTCAGTAAGAACTATTGGTCAGCGTCACTTTGATGTCCAGCTCATCGGTGGTATCGCGCTTCACAAGGGCACTATCGCAGAGATGAAGACCGGTGAAGGTAAGACGCTTGTCTCCACCCTTGCTGGTTACCTTAACGCACTGAGCGGCGAAGGCGTTCACATCGTTACGGTCAATGACTACCTGGCTAAACGAGACAGTGAGTGGATGGGCACCATTTACAAGTTCTTGGGCATCAGTGTTGGCCTTCTGCAGAACGGCATGCGCCTGAGCCTTAAAAAGCCTGCATATGAGGCAGATATTACGTACGGTACAAACTCAGAGTTTGGCTTTGACTACCTGCGCGACAACATGGTTACTCGCCCAGAGATGCGTGTTCAGCGTGGACACCACTACGCCATCGTCGACGAGGTTGACTCCATCCTTATCGATGAGGCTCGTACTCCTCTGATTATTTCTGGTGCTGGCACTAAATCCGCAGGTACCTATAAGGATTTTGCAAAGGCAGTTCGCGGATTAACTCCAGATGTTGACTTTGAGATGGATGAGGCAAAGCACACCATTGCAACAACAGAGATAGGTCTCGAGAAGGTCGAGCGTGCTCTCAACATTGACGATATCTACAACGATGAGACTGGCCAGTTAGTCAATCACCTTCAGCAGGCGCTGAAGGCTGAGTATATGTTCCATCGTGACCAGCAGTACGTTGTCATTGATGGCGAAGTAAAGATTGTTGATGAGTTTACTGGTCGTATCATGGAAGGCCGTCGTTATTCTGAGGGTCTTCACCAGGCAATTGAGGCAAAAGAGAACGTTCAGGTACGTGAAGAAAACCAGACTTTGGCAACTATCACCCTTCAGAACTACTTCCTCATGTACGACAAGCTCTCCGGTATGACCGGTACTGCAATGACCGAGGACGCAGAGTTCCGCGAGGTTTATCACGTTCCTGTTCAGGTTATTCCACCTAACCGTCCGGTTAAGCGTGAAGACCTCGATGACCTGGTCTATCGTACTATTGACGCTAAGTTTGAAGCTGTCGTAAGAGACGTTGAAGAGCGTCATCAGAATGGTCAGCCAGTACTTGTTGGTACCGTTTCCATTGACAACTCCGAGCGTATTTCTCGCATTCTGTCTAAACGCGGCATTAAACATAACGTTCTGAACGCTAAGTTCCATGAGCGTGAGGCACAGATTATTGCTCAGGCTGGTCGTGAGGGTGCAGTTACTATTGCAACCAACATGGCAGGTCGTGGTACCGATATTCTTTTGGGTGGCAACCCAGATGTCATGGCTGAAGATATCCTTCGTAACCAGGGAATTGAGCCAGCTGAGGCTACTCAGGAGCAAAAAGAAGCTGCACGCAAAGAAGCAAAGGAAATCTGCGCTACTGAGCGTGAGGCAGTAACTGCTGCGGGTGGTTTATGCGTTATTGGTACCGAGCGTCATGAGAGTCGTCGTATTGACAATCAGCTTCGTGGTCGTTCTGGTCGTCAGGGAGACCCTGGTCAGACCCAGTTCTACCTTTCTCTTGAAGATGATTTGATGCGCCGCTTTGGTGGAGATCGCATGGATGGCGTTGCAGCAATGATGCAGCGCTATGAGCTTCCTGACGATATGCCAATTAAGGCAAAGATTGTTACCAAGCTTGTCGAGGGCGCCCAGCGCAAGGTTGAGGAAGTCAACTTTGCAATGCGTAAGAACGTCCTTGATTACGACGATGTTATGAACAAACAGCGTCAGGTCATTTATGCAGAGAGAAACAAGATTCTTGACGGCAAGGATCTTATGGAGCTCATCGAGACAGTCACTGCTTCTACTACTCAGCGCATTTGCGAGGAGTTCTGCTACGGAGATGCTGACGAGTGGGATCTTGAGGGTCTTGAGAAGTGGCTCACTGAACTTACTGGTAAGACTGATCTTCCAGAGTTTACCGAGGATACCAAGTTTGAGCAGCTTGAAGAGGATGTCACCGTATTTGTTCAGAATGCATTTGACGAGAAGACCCAAAAGCTCGGTGAAGAGGTCATGCGTGAGCTTGCTGCTCAGGTAATGCTTCGCGTCATTGATACTCGTTGGATGGCATACCTCCAGGAGATGGATTACCTAAAGACCGGTATTGGTCTTCGTGGTTTTGGTCAGCGCGATCCTCTGGTTGAGTATAAGACCGAGGCATACGAGGCATTTACGCTGCTGGTAAACACCATGTATGAGGACTTCCTCCGTACTATTCTCCGCCTTGAGCTGGTCAATCGTCCACGTCAGAATACTGAGGCAGAGGCCTTCCAGAATGCTCACTATTCTGGTGGAGAAGAGACCGACGGCGATCAAAAGGCACTTAAGCAAGGCAAGAGCATGCTTAAGAATGCCGCAGCTATTGGAAAGAGTCCACAGGGAACCGGCGCCAGCCAGTCTTCTGTATCAACCTACCGTAAGTCTGACGATCCAAATCCTTACGTCAACGTTGGTCGCAATGACCCTTGCCCATGTGGAAGTGGCAAAAAGTTTAAGAACTGCCACGGCCGAAATAGGTAAGAATGGCTGATACAGAGGTTGTTTCGCTCCAAGCTTTAGCGGAGCGTCTCTCTGAGGTAGAAGGTTATCTTCACCTCACTGAGAAGCGTCAGCAAATTTCAGAACTTGAGGCAGAAAGTGCTCGTCCCAATTTTTGGGACGACGCTGAAGCTGCGCAAAAAATAATGACTCAACTAGCATCACTTCGCGATGATGTTGCTGGTATTGATAGAGCTAAAGAGAAACTCGGTGATGCTGAGGCCGCTTTTGAGCTTGGAACAGAGCTTGGAGACCAAGCATCACTCGACGAATCTCAAGCGCTTGCGGCATCTCTTGAAAAAGACTTGTCGGAGCTTGAGCTTTCAAGCTGGTTTACTGGTGAACTTGATCATGGTGATGCAATTGTTACCATTAAGCCTGGTCAGGGTGGTCTTGAGTCTCAAGACTGGTGTGAGATGCTTTTTCGCATGTATCTCAAATATTGTGATCGTCGTGGTTGGAAAGTTGATATCAACGACGCCCCTGTTGCGGAGGTTATTGGTCTTGACCGCGCAACCTTTACGGTAAGTGGCAAAAATGCTTATGGCATGCTTCGTGCAGAACAGGGCGTGCATCGTCTGGTAAGAATTTCTCCTACTGACGATAAGAAACGCAGGCAGACGTCATTTGCTGGCGTTGAAGTTTTACCTGTCCTTCCTGAAGATATTGAAGTTGCTATTGACCCCAATGACCTGCGTATTGATGTCTATCATGCATCTGGTCCAGGAGGTCAGGGAGTTAACACTACAGACTCGGCAGTTCGTATTACACATATTCCAACAGGAACGGTAGTAACCTGCCAAAATGAACGCAGCCAGCTTCAGAACAAAGCTGCAGCAATGAATATCTTGCGCAGTCGTTTGTATGAGATTGAAAAGGAGAAACGCGAAGCTGAGCTGGATGAGCTTCGCGGTCCAAAGAGAGAAATCTCGTTTGGCAATCAAATTAGGAGTTATGTTCTTTATCCTTATCAGCTCATTAAGGACTTAAGAACAGGTGCAGAAACAGGAAACGTAGAGTCCGTTCTTTCAGACGGCGATCTTGATCAGTTCATCATTGCGTACCATCGCTGGGTTGTTGGCGGAAAGGATTAGTGTGCAAAAATCTACTTGGCAAAAGACCTTTAAAGATTCGTTCTTTATCGTCCTTGGCTGTGCAATTTTTGCAGTTGGCCTTGATGTATTTGAAGTTCCTAACGGACTCGCCGCTGGTGGTATTACTGGTTTTGCAACGGTAATTAGAGCTGTTGCATTACCTTTTGGATTTGATTTGCCTGTTGGCATGCAAACAATCGCCATGAATATCATTTTGATGGCTTTTATTGCAAAAAGTGGAAATAGAAAATATTTGCTCAAGAGCGTCGTAGGCTTCTTGATTTCCAGTATTTTTGTCGATTTATTTGCACCGTTTTTACCAGCTCTTGGCGCCAATGATCTTATGCTTGCTGCTCTGTGGGGCAGTATTATCTGCGGTTTTGGCCTTGGCCTTGTATTTAGAGCGGGTGGAAATACTGGCGGTACAGATATCATTGCTCAGGCGGTTTCCAAGCGCTTTGGTATTCCATCAGGTACCGCAATCATCGTTGTTGATATCGTCATTATTATTGCGGCTATTCCGGTCTTCTCGCTAGAAAACGGTCTGTATTCTGCTCTGGCAATCTTTGTTACAGGAAAAATGATTGACTTTGTCATCGACGGACCAAGATCTGAGCGCTGCGTTTATATTATTTCTTCTGAGCACGATGCCATCGCTCACGAGATTCTTTATAACCTTAATCGTGGCTGTACGGAGCTTCAGGCGCGCGGACTGTGGAGTGGTGCGCACAAGCCTGTTTTGATGTGCGTTCTTGGTCGTACGGAGGTTGTTCAGCTGAAAGTTATCGTTTCCGAGATTGACTCCGATGCACTGGTATTTGTTTCAGAGGTCCACGAGGCAATCGGCGAAGGCTTTAAGTCATTTGAGGCTTTGGAAAGCTAATCGCCGCTAATCGCTATTTGGCCAGCAGGCTGCTCGACAGATGGTCCTGTTGAACTTCGGTAAGTGCGTGTAGTTGGATGCGATTACACATAATTGCACGTAAAAATTTTGCGACGTAAGAAGGCGACCTGTAAAAGGTCGCCTTCTGTGTTCGCTTAAGAAATAATAAAGCGCAAGTCTTACTTAGCAGGAAGAATAGAAGGAGTGACGCAGACAACATCCTTAAGTCCTGCGGCTTTGAGCTCTTTGATCTGCTCGTCAGTTGCACCTGTATCAGTAATGAGCAGGTCAATGTCTTCTGCAGAACCAAATTGGAAGTTGGAAGTAGTGCCCAGCTTAGAAGAATCTGCGACAACATAGTGCTTTCTAGAGCGCTTGAGCATCTGAGCGTTAATTGCTGGCTCAGGGGATGTTGCAGAAGTAAGACCAAATTCTCCCGAGAAACCCGTGCAGCCCAAGAAGCATTTAGCAGCAGTAATGTGCTGGATGCACTCAAGAGCGGTATCACCAGTCATGGAAGCGCGTGGAGGACGGATGTCACCACCAGTAAGGATGATGGAAAGATCGTGGATGTCCTCAAGCAACAGTGCTTTGCCGTTGTTTGTAACAACGGTTACGTCGTGAGCATCAATCCACTCAAGCATCCCAAGAGCAACGGAGCTGGTGTTGATGAAGATGCAATCGCCATCCTCAACGTAGCGAGCGGCCTCTCGGGCAATTGCTTTGTTAGAGCGAATCTGCCTTGAGCCAGAAGGACGACCATAAGGATTAAGCAGGGTGGCAATGCCATACTGACGAGTCAGGATGCCACGCTTCTCAAGAAAGTCCAGGTCACGCCTGATAGTCAACGAAGAGACCTCAAAGTGATCAGCAAGCTCTAAAACACTTGCCTGTCCTTCTTTTTCTAGCAGCTCAGTAATTGCCTCGCGACGCGAATCTACGTAAGCCTTACTCCTCTTCATAAATGCCCTCCCTTTATGAGCAACATTTTTTCTTTGAATGTTCATTCATCAATAAAATAGAACATCAGAAGAAGGATATCAAGATATTTCGGAAAATAATAGTGTAAATATATATGAATGTTTTAGATTATAAAAAATTTAACATATAAACTTTACATGGGATAATAGAAGGCGCTTCGATTACGTTCATAAAAACATGAACATTTGTATAGCTACATGGACAAAAGATGCGCTGAAAAAATATGAACAACTTTGATTACTGTTTTAGTAAAGTTGATTGAAGTTAAGAACGTTTCGTGGCATATTATCAAGTTATTAAGACTTGTCATGAGACGGCATTGAGCCAATGTGTCTCATAAAGAGAAAGGCAAGGTAGCGCTGTGTTAAGTGATCTCCTTACCGAAGACCTGGTGCAGCTCAATGTTGTAGCTTCTAACTGGGAAGATGCAATTAGAAAATCTGCACAACCACTCGTTGATAACAAAAAAGTAACTGAGGGCTATGTTGATGACATCATTAAAGGTGTCAACGAACTTGGCCCTTATATTGTTATTACCGAGCATGTTGCTCTTCCTCACGCACGTCCTGAGTCCGGCGCACTTGAGCCTGCAGTAGGCATTACCGTGCTTAAGGATTCCGTCGAGTTTGGCAGCAAAGACAACGATCCAGTTAAGTTTCTTTTCCCACTTGCAGCAAAAGATAGTGAAGGCCACCTTAGTGCCCTTCAGTCTCTTGTTGAATTGCTGAGCGATCCAGATTTCTTTGCTCAGCTTGAAAAAGCTCAGTCACCAAAAGATGTTGTGGACCTTGTCCACGCAAAGGAAGGTAGGTTGTAATGGCTGATAAGAAGTTCCACGCACTGGTTTGCTGCCGTGCAGGTATGGGTTCTTCCATGATGCTCAAGATCAAGATTGACCAGGTCATCAAAGAGAATGATCTTCCAATCGAGACTGAGCACGGTAATCTGGATTCCCTGATTGGTTTCAATGGCGATCTTGTCATCACCATGTCTGACCTCACCGATGAGCTCAACGCTGACGATCGCGTTCCTTCTGCAGTTGGTATTACCAACATTGTCGACAAGGCAGAGATGAAGGAAAAGCTCACCGCTTGGCTCGCAGAGCACAACGCATAAGCTCCCCTTTGTATCTTTTTGGCGGGAGTTTCTCGTCATACGCAACATGAGTTGCCTTCGGCGAGAAGCTCTCGCCAAACCTTTGACAAGAGGTACTTGTCACTTGATTTAGAGAACTTATCTGAGTAGGTTCGTCGGTTTATTTGCTGAAAGGGATTTAAGCATGCTCAATGCAATTCTCATGCAGCTCAGAGATACAGCCGTCATCATGGGCATTATTGCTCTTGTCGGCCTCTTGCTGCAGAAGAAGTCCGCTGTGGACGTCTTCTCCGGAACTGTGAAGACCATTATTGGCTTCATGATCTTCAACATTGGTTCTAGCGCTATGTCTGCTCAGGTCAACATCTTCAGCGATATGTTTAGTCGTGCATTCGCTGTTAAGGGTGTTGTAACCCAGGTTGAGGTCGCAACTGCTCTTGCACTGAATACCTATGGTACTGAGGTTGCTCTTGTAATGGTCCTTGGCTTCATCATGAACCTTGTGTTTGCCAAGGTTACCCCATTCAAGTCCGTCTTCTTGACTGGTCAGCACTTCCTGTACTTCTCCTGCGTACTCGCACTGGTCTTCATTGCTCTTGGTCTCCCAATGTGGGTCACCATTGTTCTTGGTGGTGTCATCCTCGGCTTCTGCGGTGCTGCGCTACCTTCGTTGTGCCAGCCATTCGTCAACAAGCTTGTTGGTGGAGATTCCATCGCAATCGGCCACTTCAACTGCATCGGTTATGCATTCTCCGGTTACGTTGGAAAGCTCTTTGCTAAGAAGAATGAGGAGGAGGGCGAGAAGGAAGCTAAGGAGCTCCCAGAGTTCTTCAAGCTCTTCAAGGACTTTGTCTTCTCCGTTGCTCTCTTCATGATTGTTCTGTTCTACGTTGTTACTATTGCATGTCTTGTCACCGGTCACTTTGGCGACACTCTTGCAAATAACAAGCCATTCACCAGCTACTTTGGTAACGATATGTGGTGGATTTGGCCATTCCTTGCTGGTCTTCAGTTTGCTGCTGGTATGTCCGTTCTTGTTTACGGCGTCCGTCAGTTCATCGCTGAGATTACCGCTGCATTTGTCGGCATCTCCGAGAAGCTCATTCCAGATGCACGTCCTGCAGTCGACTGCCCTGCAATCTTCCCATTTGCACCAAACGCTGTCATTATCGGCTTCATTGGCTCCTTCCTTGGCGGCCTTGTTGCAATGGCACTTATGGTTGCATTCCACAGCCCAACCATCATGATTCCTGCAGCAGGCATCTGCTTCTTCTCTGGTGGTACTTGCGGCGTTTGTGGTTACGCTTACGGTGGATGGCGCGGTGCTCTTCTTGGCTCCTTCCTGGTTGGTATCTTCCTGACCGCTGGTCCTCTGATTCTCTATCCTGCATTTGCTCAGCTGGGAATTGCAGAGGCATCCTTCCCTAACGTTGACTACAACATCGTTGGTTCTATCATCTACGGCATCGGCTCACTCTTTGGTCTTGCCTAAGCCTAGATTTCTGTAGTACCTACTCAGCTCTACGGTTTCTTAGGGCGCTCGTGGAAAGCCCGCGGGCGCCCTTTTAAAAGCTTCACAACAAGGAAAAACATGGCAGACGAGAAGAACAACAAAAGTGTTACCGAGTCAGTGCTTGGCGATATGTTTGGCCTCAGCGTTGACAAACAGCCTGCTCCAGAGCTTCCCAAAGATCAGCTAGTTCTAGAAGTTCTTGAAGATAGAACTCGTTTGATGGTTCAGGGAATTCTGTACTTGCTCCTGGCGTTTGCTGCTCTTGCTCTGACATTTTTCTTTTGGGTTTACGCCAATGTAAGCGGCAATATTTTGGGTCTTGTTGGTGTTATTGCAGGACTCACCATTACGTGGTTTGCGTCACGAGCTATGGGAAAACGCTTTAATCGTTTTGCCAGCGGTATTCATGTTATTGATTTTGGACAGAAAAACGTATGTATCTTTGCAAAATCCGACAAGAGAAAAGCACTTGTCGTTCCTTATACCAAGATTAAAAGCTACAAACTCATCCGACAGGGCAAGGCGCTCCGCCTACTTCTTGAAGGCGCTTGGGTAAGCCATCCTTCTGGATTTGAATTTGTAGACATTAACCGTCCTTTTATGGCCACTACGCTTGATCAAATTCAAGAGCAGATTGAGCAGCTTATGGCTCAGCACAAGGTCAAAGAGACGCGTTAGCTCAGCATGTAGTAAGTGTCTTTGAGCGCTGCCTCATAGACAGATAAGGAGTTGTAATGGCAACTGAAAAAGAGCAGGTTCAGGAGTTTCTCTCCATTGTGGGAAAGTCGCTTCATCAGTATGTAGAGAGCATTGATTTTGATGCGTTTTCTGCAGCTAAAAAGCTTATTTTGGATGCAGAGGCAAAGGGCGGCCGTCTGCACGTAACCGGCATTGGTAAGCCAGGTCACGTCTCCGGTTATGCTGCATCGCTTTTCTCGTCAACCGGAACTCCAACCTACGAGCTTCACGGTACCGAGTGCGTTCACGGATCTGCTGGTCAGACTCGTCCTGGTGACGTGGTCATTGCTATTTCCAACTCCGGCGAGACAGGCGAGCTCAAGGCTACCGTTACCTGCCTTAAGAACGTTGGCGTGCACATTATTGCGCTGACCGGAAATCCCAACTCCTGGCTGGCAAACGAGGCCGAAGTTGCTCTTATTGCTGGCGTTGAGCAGGAGGGCGATTCCATGAACAAGCCTCCACGTGCTTCAATTCTTGCTGAGATTATGGAGCTCCAGTGCCTTTCTATTCTGCTTCAGAACGAGTGTGGCCTTAACCCAGAGCAGTACGTTAAGTGGCATCCCGGTGGAGCTCTTGGCGCGTCTATTCGCGAGGGCAAATAACCCCAGATTCACTGACGTAAACGTACAGAGGAGTTTGTATGTCAACATTTAAGGGCGTTATTGTCCCTATGGTCACGCCGTTTAACCGCGACGAAGAGCAGTCTATTAACTACGAAGCAGCTGAGCAGCTTCTAGAAAAGCTTATCTCCGAGGGCGCTGACGGCATCTTTACGTTTGGCTCTAACGGTGAGTTCCACGTTTGTAACCCTGACGAGAAGATCAAGTTCTCCAAGTTTATTATCGAGAAAACCGCAGGTCGTCTTCCTGTTTACGTAGGAACCGGCGCTTGCTCAACAAAAGAGGCTCTCTACATGAGCCGTGAGGCAGAGGCAATTGGTGCAGACGCACTTTCTGTCATCAACCCTTACTTCCTGGGCATTTCTGATCAGCAGCTGGTCGAGTACTTCAAGACAGTTGCTGCAAGCGTTAAGATTCCTGTCCTTCTGTACAACATTCCTAAGGGTACCGGCAAAAACATCTCTAAAGAGGCAGTTGAGCAGCTGGTAACCATTGAGAATATCAAGGGTATTAAAGACAGTTCCGGCAACATTGATAACCTCAAGGATTATCTGGACGCTGCCGCTGGTCACGACGTAGACGTACTTGTTGGCTCTGACGGAAAGATCTCTGAGGCTCATGCTCTTGGAGCTCAGGGTACTATTGCCGGTACCGCAAACCTTATTACCAAGGTTGTCGTTGACCTTTGGAAGGCTCTTGAGGCAGGAAATTCGGAGGAAGCAGCTCGCCTGCAGGCAGAGATTGAGCCAATTCGCGACATCCTTCACCTTGGAAGCACCCCTCAGACGCTTAAGCGTTCTCTTGAGCTTGCTGGATACCCTGTTGGTCCTGCTCGTTTCCCCGTTACCGAGGTTGCAGAGGGTGTTGACGAGAAGATCTATGCAATGCTTGACCATTACGGAATTGCCCATAACTAAGAATCAAAAATGACGGGTTTCTCGCCAGCTCAATAGGGTAGAGCGAGATACATTTACAAGGAGATGTTGTATATGAAGATGCAGAAAGCTGCTGTTTCTCAGGCACTGGTAGATACCTGTGCGTTTGCAGTTGTTCGCGTCCCAACAGTTGAGCGTGGTATTGAAATTGCTGAGGGTCTTGCAGAAGGCGGCGTTCATGCAATGGAGATTAGCTACACCCTGCCAAACGCAGGCGAGGTTATTGCTGCAATTAGAGAGCGTCTTGGCGACAAGATGATTGTTGGTGCAGGCACCGTTATGGAGCCAACAACTGCTCGTCTTGCTATTATGGCTGGCGCTCAGTTCATTGTTGCTAACTGCGGCTCTGATGAGGTTGCTCGTATGTGTAACCTGTATCAGATTCCTTACGCACCTGGTTGCACTACTATGACCGAGGCAAACCACAGTCTTGAGATGGGCGCTGCCTTTATTAAGTGCTTCCCAATTTCTAACGTGTATGGTCCTGAGCTGGTTAACCTCTTTAAGACTCCAACTCCTTGGATGCCTCTGATGGCTTCTGGCGGCATTAATCTTGACAACCTTGCTGAGTGGCTTGAGCGTGGCGTTGATTGCTGCGGCATGGGAAGCCTGCTTACTAAGGGCTCAAAAGAGGAGATTGCCGCTAACGCAGCTAAGGTACGTGCCATCATTGATGAGACACGTGCAAAGATGCAGACTGCATAAGTAACGCTTTTCTTGCGATTGTTAGACCGCTTTTTCTGAAATGAAGAGGCGGTTTTTCTGTGGATGACCTGCATGACGTGTAACATACCTGCACTTTTGGTAAAATAAAATCTGTATCTGTCTCTTCGGAGTAAGAAAAGGAGCAACTGTGGCTAATCATTTTCGCACTGATGAGCAACAGGAGTCCTCGTTTGATGACCGTTTTGGGGTAATTTCTCAGGATGATCTGAACCAGCTTGACCAGCAAGACGTTGTAGCTGATCAAGTTGAAACTCAGGACTTTTCTGCTGATGTGCCAGTGGCCCAGGCTGCTGAACCTGTAACAACTGTATCTGATCCATTTGCTTCTGGAGCAGAAGCTGTACACGTGGTAACTGCTGAGCAGCAAAACAACCCTGAGCAGGCACCTCTTGACCGTGCAAAATTCTTTGCTGATCTTGCACAGAATGCACCACAGGTTGAGCGCACGGGCACTCCTACCATCTCTTTTAAGAGCGCTTCGCTTGTGTATCCATCGCAGCCAAACCGTCCAGCACTTGATAACATCAGCGCTGATATCTACCCAGGTGAGTTTGTCTTTGTAGTTGGACACTCTGGTTCCGGTAAGTCATCTCTCTTGCGTCTTATCACGCGTGAGCAGAAGGCAACTCACGGACAGGTTATTGTTGCTGGTCAGGATCTTACACGTATGCGTAACTCCAAGGTTCCTTATCTGCGTCGTCAGATTGGTACCGTCTTCCAGGACTTTAAGCTTCTGCCCGATAAGACCGTCTATGAGAATGTTTCCTTCGCACTTGAGTGCATTGGCAAGCCTCGCCCTGTTATTGATATTCAGGTTCCAGAGGTTCTGCGTCTGGTAGGCCTCGGCCAAAAGATGAGCGCTTACCCAGATCAGCTTTCCGGTGGTGAGCAGCAGCGTGTTTCTGTTGCTCGTGCAATGGTTAACCGCCCACCACTGCTTATCTGCGACGAGCCTACGGGTAACTTGGACCCAGCAATTTCTCTGGGTATTATGAAGCTTCTTGACCGCATTAATCGTGCGGGCACTACGGTTGTAATGGCAACACACGATCGCGAGATGGTTGACTCTATGCGCAAGCGCGTTATTGCACTTGAGGCTGGTCACATTGTCCGCGACCAGGAGAAGGGAGGCTATGGTTACTATGGGGCTCTCTAATTTTGGATATTCTCTGCATGAGGCCGGAAGCCACTTTAGAAGGAACTGGTCTACCGCTCTTGGTGCAATCGTAACCATCTTCTTATCACTGTTCATTATCGGCTTGTTTATTCTTGGCTCCGCTCTTATCGAGAACATGGTAGGAAGTGTCGAGAACCGCGTTACTATCCAGGCATTTCTTTCGGATGACGCAGATCAGGCCGCAGTAACTGCTTTCCAGCAAGAGGTTCAAGGCTGGGATACCGTTGAGTCTGTAACCTATAAGAGCAAAGATCAGGCTCTTGAGGAGTACCGCACCACCATGAGTTATCGCAATGCTTCTGATGCGGTTTCTGCTCTTGATGGCCAGAATCCAATTCCTGCATCCCTTGTGATTAAACTCAAGGATCCTAAGGATGTTCAAGACGTTGCCCAGCGTATTGCCTCTTCATCATCTTTTGCAGCCATTGCAGATAATAAGAGCAATCCGTCTGGTGATGTTCAGTATGGTCGCGAGACCGTTGAGCGTTTGTTTAGCGTAACAGCATACATTCGCATTGGCGCTATTGGCCTTGTTGGACTTCTGGTGTTTGTTGCCTTTGTCTTTATTAACAACACCATTCGCCTTGCTATTAATGCTCGTCGTCGTGAGATTGCCATCATGCGTCTGGTTGGCGCATCTAACAGCTTTATTCGTGGGCCATTCCTTATGGAAGGTGTGCTTGAGGCGGTTATTGGTGCTCTTCTCGCCATTGTCGTTTTGGTTGTTGGAGCCCACATGCTTCTCCCGGTTATGGCAGAAAGCATGACCTTCTTGACCTTTGCTATTCCAACAACGGTCATGCTGGGTATGAGTGGCCTTTTGCTGCTCTTAGGTTTGCTTCTGGGACTCTTTGGCTCTGCTATTGCTATGGGCCGCTATCTGAAGGCATAGCAACTAAGCAACCTGATACTTCAATTGTCAAAGTGAAGTATCAATTAAGAAAGTTTTTTGCATAAAGATTGCAAGGTAAGACCTCGTGAAAACCGTTCACGGGGTCTTTTTACGTTAAACGGTATTTACCAATTTGCAGGTAGAATGATATTTTTAAGGGTGAATTGTTAGGCCACGTACTTGAATGGGGGCCAAGTATGGAGACCAACCTGCACAAATTCCAGGCTTTTACTTCCGCGGCGTATCACAGTAGCTTTACGGTGGCGGCAGAAGAGCTGGGATGCACTCAGTCATCTATTAGTCGCATGGTGGCAAGTCTAGAAAAAGAGTGGGATGTCCGCTTGTTTAACAGGCATGGCGGCTATGTAAGTCTGACTCCTGAGGGAAAGACGCTTTTGCCTGTTGCAGAAGAGGTGTGTCAGGCATACAGCAAGTTGAGCAATCAAGTTAATCGCGTCAGCGCCATTGAGATGGGCGACCTTGTTATTGCTGCGCCTTCGAGCTTTCTTTCACGAGCACTGCCAGGTCATCTGAAGAAGTACATGACTGATCATCCAAACATCAAAGTTGAAGTTATCGAATGTACGTACGGAGAAGCCCTGCGTCTTATTAGCAAGGGTAAGGTGGATATTAGTTTTACTATGACTCGCGCAACTGAGCAGGGATTTACTTCAACTTTATTTGATCATGATGAGGTTATTGTTGTTTCTCAAAAGGGACATTACGAGAAGGACCTTGAGACAATTCCTGTTAAGCGTCTTATTGAAGAGCCCTTTATTGTTGATATTGAGACAGCTCCTCTGCTTCAGAAGCAACTCAAAAACGCGCGCATGACGTTTGCGTCATCGGACTCATTCACCATTATGTCCATGGTAGAGTCGGGTCTTGGTGTAAGTTTGTTGCCACTTGAGGCAACAAAAGGTACAAATTTTGATATTGATGTACATCATCTGGAGACTCCCGTACATCGTAATGTCTTTATTACACATCGTGTAAAAGGCGAGATGTCGCGCACTACAGAAGAGTTTTTAAAGTATTTGAGTTAAAGATTGATACATAGTTGTGTACGTTAACTATTTGAAAATTGCATAACTGTTATTAGATTTTGGTAAAGATGTAAAAAGATTTAACTACCGCTCGCGGTTGTAGGCTTTACGCTTACGGGTTTATCTGACGCCCAGAGGGCGCTACTTCTTTTTTCAAATGGCTCCGGGTGCAAACATAGTCTCATCAAGTTCTTCGTCCGAGTAATTACGGGAAGGAGTGGGACATGGCAGAAAATGCCGAGGCACCTGAGATGCAAAAGTCGTTGAGTCTATTCAACTTCTTTACCATCGGATTTGGTGCGATCATTGGTACCGGATGGGTGCTCCTGGTAGGCGACTGGATGGTTCTTGGTGGAGGACCATTCCCCGCGATGATCGCATTCGCAATTGGCGCAATTTTCCTTGTACCAATTGGATGTGTTTTTGGCGAGCTCACTGCTGCTATTCCAATTTCTGGTGGCATCATTGAGTACGTCGACAGGACATTCGGCCGCCCAATGGGCTTCTTTACTGGCTGGATGCTCCTTCTGGGTAACGCTCCACTGTGCCCTTGGGAGGCAATTGCTATTTCCACGCTTCTCACCGACCGCTTTGGTGCATTCCCAATTCTTTCTTGGCTGCGCTCCGTTAAGCTCTACACCATCCTTGGTGCAGATGTTTACCTGTGGCCAACAGTTATTGCTCTCTGCTTTGCTATCCTGGTCATCTTCCTTAACTTTAAGGGCGCTGGCGCAGCAGCTAAGCTTTCGAGCTTCCTTACTAAGGCTCTGCTTACTGGTATGATCCTCGCAATGGTTATCTCCTTTGCAACCGGTTCTCCAAGCAACGGCCTCCCACTCTTCTCCCAGGCAACTGAGGTTGCAGGTGGCGAGGGCACAAAGGCTACCAGCTTCTTTGGTGGCATCATTGCAGTTCTTGTTATGACTCCATTCTTCTACGCTGGCTTTGACACCATTCCACAGCAGGCAGAAGAGGCTTCTGCTGACCTTGACTGGAAGAAGTTTGGCATCATTCCTGCACTTGCACTTATGGCATCTGGTGTCTTCTATCTCATCTGCATCTATGCATTCGGAACCATGATTGACTGGCACGAGTTTGTTAAGTCTTCCGTTCCTGCACTTGCAGTTCTCGAGCGCATCAACCTGTTCTTCTACATTGCAATGCTCATCATTGCAACACTTGGACCTCTGGGCCCAATGAACTCCTTCTTTGGTGCTTCTACTCGTCTGATGCTTGCTCTTGGTCGTAAGAAGATGCTCCCAGAGTCCTTCGCAAAGATCGACCCTAAGTCCGGCGCACCTCTGACCGCAAACATGTTCATGGCTGGCCTGACCCTTGTTGGTCCATTCCTCGGCCGCAACATGCTTGTTCCTCTGACCAACGTTGCTTCTCTCGGCTTCATCTTTGCATGCACCATGGCTGGCGTTGCCTGCCTGCGTCTGCGTCAGACCGAGCCAGACCTGCCTCGTCCTTACAAGGTCAACGGTGGTATCGCAGGTATCCTTGCTGCAATTCTTGCTGGTAGTATCATCATCGGCCTGATGGTTGTTCCTTTCAGCCCTGCAGCTCTGAAGCCAGTTGAGTGGATCATCACCATTTCTTGGATTGTCATTGGTATGGCCATCTTCATGATCTTTGGTCGTCAGTCTGAGAAGGCAGCAGCATAAGTTGCTTGCAAGCTCTAAAGGTTTCATCGGTACGTTGAACTAAGCACGTTATTTGTTTCTTTAGTTTGGATTTTTTGCGCCCAAAAAGGGTGGGCGCAAAAAGATAGTATGTATCATTTACTAGAGGGGGAAAGAAATGAGTAAGATTGCTTTTGTAGGCGGAAAGCTCGTTGACGGCACTGGCGCCGCTCCTGTTGAGGATTCTCTTGTCCTCGTAGACGACAAGAAGATCGCTTATGCTGGTCCTCGCACTGAGGTTCCAGAGGGCTATGAGGTCCGTGACATCCAGGGCCGCACCATTATGCCTGGTCTTATCGATACCCACCTGCACTTCTCCGGCAACCTGACCGACAACGATAACGACTGGGTTATCGAGAATGTTGCTCAGAAGCAGGCATGCGCAGTCAAGCAGTCCTGGGACGCTCTCTCCCACGGTCTTACCACCGTCTGCGAGATTGGCCGCAATGGTATCGCAATTCGTGACCTCGTCAACATGGGTATCATGGAAGGCCCACGTATCTACGCTACTGGCCTTGGCTTCTGCCGCGTTGCTGGTCATGGTGACTGCCACCAGCTCCCACAGCAGATTTCCAAAGAGGGACATCCTTGGGGCGACCAGGTAGACGGTCCTTGGGATCTTCGTAAGGCAGTTCGTCGTCGTCTTCGTGAGAACCCAGACGCAATCAAGATTTGGGCAACCGGTGGCGGCATTTGGCACTGGGACTCCGGTCGCGATCAGCACTACTGCTACGAGGAGATCAAGGCAGTTTGCGACGAGGCAGCAATGGTTGGCATTCCTGTTTGGTCACACTCCTATAACAGCTTCTCCGCAGCTTATGACTCCGTCCGTTGCGGCTGCGAGCAGATGATTCACGGCTTCGAGCTTGATGCAAAGACCATGGATCTTATGTGCGAGCAGGGCACCTTCTTTACTCCTACCATCGGCTTCCTGCCAACTTGGTACGGAACTTATCCACCAGAGTGGACTCCAGAGCTCGACGCATTCGCAGGCGACACTGTTGTCGAGAAGGGCCTCAACCGTACATACGAGAACCTCCGCAACGCTAACGAGCGCGGCGTCACTCTCACCATCGGTTCCGACTCCTTCAGCTTCGTAACTCCTTACGGCTGGGTCACCATCGACGAGATGTATGACTTCGTTGAGAAGGCTGGCGTCACCATTCTTGAGACCATCAAGGCTGCTACCCTTAACGGTGCTAAGATGGTTCACCACGAGGATGAGTTTGGCTCCCTCGAGGCTGGCAAGCTTGCTGACCTCCTGGTTGTCAAGGGCGACGTTGCTGCTAACATCCGCGACCTTACCCCAGATAACATGGAAGTTATCATGAAGGAAGGCAGCGAGGTTATTCGCGGCACCTTCTAAGAGGTAAACCAATCCCTTTTGGAGCCCCTATGCAGTCTCTGCATAGGGGCTCTTTTTGTGTGCAGGGATGGCGAGAAACCCGTTGAGGCCGCGACAACTCGTCGAAATGCTCAGCGGAATCCTTGGAACTTCTCGCCTTATCTGGACGTCGTCTATCACGAGGCACTTTAGGGTACATATCAGAAGATTCATTGGGTCAGCGCAAAAGGTGCTGGCTTCTACCTACAGGAGGATTTTTGGCTAGAAAACGCATACATAAAGGAAGCCGTCGTCAGGGACGTGCAAAAGTCTCAAAGCGACCATCGGCGCTGCTTACAGGCACGCTGAGCCTTTCTCGCCCAGGAGTTGCTACCGTAAGCACCCCTGAGGGTACGTATGCGCTGGCCAAGCACGGGATTCATGAGGCAATGCACGGAGACGAGGTCCAGGTTTCGCTTGTCTCGGCCAAGGGAAAGACTCCTCTGGCAAACGTGCGTTTTGTGCTTACGCGAGCTACTCAGACGTTTTTGGGTATCTACCACGACGCCGGTCCACTTGGCGCTGTGGTGCCGCTGGATAGTCGCATCCAGCGAGATTTCTTTGTGCTTCCCGAAGATCCTTCTGTTGGACGTCATTACGTTTTTGAGGGCGACGTAGTTGTCGCGCGCATCACTGAGTACCCAACGCGCAAAAGCGCTGCTGTAGTCACTATCGAGCGCCGCGTGGGATCAGCCGAAGATCTGGACATGAACGTTGAGGCAACTATTGCTTCATATGGCCTGGCAACAGAATTTCCTATCAAGGCGCTGAGACAAGCCGAGAAAATCTCCGTTGACGCAGATAAAGCCCTTGCAGAAGACGCTTCAAGACACGATTTGCGAGAAGAGCTGTGCATCACCGTAGACCCCACAGATGCTAAAGATTTTGATGACGCCGTTGGTGCGCGGAAGCTTGAAGATGGCGGCTTTGAGCTCTGGGTTCATATTGCAGATGTGGCTCACTACGTAAAATGGGATTCTCCCATTGACCTGGAAGCTCGCATGCGCACCTGCTCGGCATATTTAGTGGACCGCGTGTTGCCCATGTTGCCAGAAAAGCTCTGCAATGACGTGTGTTCTCTGCGACCAGCTGAAGATAGGTTGGCCATGTCGGTAAAGATGAAGCTGAGCAGCTCAGGTAAGATTCTTGGCGCAACGGCTATGAATTCCGTCATTCGCTCACGAGCAAGACTCAGCTACGACCAGGTAGATGGCTATCTGCAAGGAGACGCCGCGGCACTTGACTCCGCCGTGCCTAGAGAAGATGCTGGCGCAATCAAAGAAATGATTAACGTGCTCAATCAAATCAGAGCACTGAGAGAAGAAATTCGCGAGAAACGCGGCTCAGTAGATTTTGAGAGCGTAGAGACGCGCGTAGTGCTTGACCAGGATAACAAGCCTATTGGCGTGTCGGTGCGCGAGCGCACCCAAGCAACGGGGCTTATCGAGGAAGCAATGCTTGCAGCCAATGAGAGCGTCGCGCACATGCTCAGCCAGCATGACCTGGAGTCGGCATATCGCGTGCATGAGCAGCCTTCTCCAGAGTCTCTTAAGCTTGCGGTCACTCCACTTGTAGCGATGGGTGCTCTTGAGCCAGATGTTGCATCTCGTATTGCCATTGGCGATCAGACGGCATTGCAAGAAGCGCTGGAGTCAGTCCACGGCACACGTTATTCTCGCGTGGTAAATGCACAGCTGCTCAGGGCCCAAAAACGAGCCATTTATCTGCCAACCAACCAGGGTCACTTTGCCCTGGGAGCAGATGCGTACTGTCACTTTACCTCGCCAATTAGGCGCTATCCTGACGTGATAGTGCATCGTACGCTCAAGCGTTTGCTCCGCGGACAGACGGCGTCTCACGCAGAGCTCAGCGCGCTTCCAGATATCTGCAGCACCTGCTCTGAGCAGGAGCGCAAGGCAGATGCGGCGGCTCGTGCGACGCAAAAGATCAAGCTGGCTGAGTACTATCAGAGCCGTCTGGGAGAAGAAACGTGGGGAACCATTGACGGTTGCGAGCGCTTTGGCCTGTTCATTACGATAGACGGTACCTACGCTGACGGGCTTCTCGCCGTGAGGGATTTGGGCCACGAATGGTACGTGTATGATCAGGAGACTCTAGCGTTGATAGGGGAATCAACAGGCAAAACGTATCGCATTGGCGGACGAGTACGCGTGAAGATTTCTGGCGTAAATGTGGCTCGTGGTCAGATTGATTTGGCACTTGTGGAATAATATGCACGTAGATTACGTGCGGGTTTATGAAGCACCCGCACAGATGATTGCATGATTGATAGTGAATGATAGGTGAGTAAGATGGCACTTTCGGCACTTTCAGATGAGCTGATGCGCGCTGAAGGCATGATGATGCAGGACCAGAATGAAGAGGCCCTTGAGCTGCTGCTTCGTTTGGCTGAAGACGCTGAGGAATATGTGGATTGCAACTGCCAAACCACAGATGAGGTGCAGTATTTTGCGTTCCCCACGCTATTTGACCGCTTAGCGTATAGGCGCGTGGAGAATGATCCTCGCAAGCTTGAGGATGTCCATGAGCCGTTTGATCGCCTGTACGGTGATCTTGCAATGGCTTACGTACGCACCGGCGATTACGAAAACGCCATGAATGCGCTGAAGACTGCTATTCGTTGGAACCCAATGAACTGCGGATTTAGGCTTGATTTGGCTGACCTGTTTAAGATTGCAGGAGATATTCGTGAGCAGATGGCTCTGACATTTGGCGTCTTTGAGCGCGCAAGCGAGGCAAGGCATCTGACCAGGGCGTTTTTGAATTTTGCTGCGTGGTTTGAGGCTCAGGGTAGGCTTGAGCAAGCTGCAGCATGTCTGAGAGCTGCTCGTCGCTTTGAGGTTAAAGACAGCACGCTTGAGGCTGCGCTTGACCAGGCTGCAGGTACCCCCAAAGATCCCGACGGTCTTACGGATGAAGAGGCAAATGACCTGCTCGAGGCTGAGGGCCTGCCAACAGGCGCTAACGCCGAGATTGCGGTTTGCCTGCTCATGTGCGCACAGGATTGCGCCGCCATGGGCGACAGAGCTACCGCAACTGAGATGACCATTCGCGCTCGCGATCTTGTGGGTGAGCAGGCGGCTCTTACGCTTCTGCAGCTTGTCCGCGACGCCGCAATCTCCGAAGGCTTCACCGCAGGTGGCAATCCCGTATCTGGTGACGCGTCTGGCAATGCATCTGGCGAGAAAACCGATGCACCAGAAACTTCAGACGGGGAAGGCAAGTAAGTATGGCCGATACCCAGGGAAAACAGCAGGGCAAGAAGTCGATTGCACGCAATCGTTCTGCTCGCCATGAGTACGAGATTGGCGAGACCTTTGAGTGCGGCCTGGTGCTCACGGGCACCGAGGTCAAGAGCTTGCGCGAGCGTGGTTGTCAGCTGACCGATACGTTCTGCCTTATTCGCGACGGTGAGGCGTGGATTCACGGCATGCATCTGCATCCGTACACCAATGGCGGCGTGTGGAACGTGGACCCGGATAGAAAGCGCAAGCTGCTGCTTCACCGCAGGCAGATTGACTATCTTGACGGAAAGCTTCGCCAGAAAGGCTTGGCGCTGGTTCCGCTTGAGATTTACTTTGACGAGCATAACCGCGTCAAGTTGCTGATTGCGCTTTCGCAGGGTAAAAAGCTCTACGACAAACGTGCGTCTGCAGCCAAGCGTGATTCTGACCGCGAGATTCAGCGAGCTCTCAAGGAGCGCAGCCGCTAGTAGTGCGTCGCTGCCGTACGCGAGTGTACCGCCGGAAGCGGCTGGCGCTCGGAGCACGCCGAACTTCTCGCAAAAAAATTTCGTGCGAATTTTATGAGAATCATTCCTATTTTCGGAATAATGCTTTAGAATCACTCAAGATTTGTTACTATCTGCATGAGCACTTAACCGCGGATAAGGGCCACGGTTAGTTGCCGTCCGCGTTAACTGCGCGAATAGAAGGAAAAGCGCATAAGCGCTTGGAGAGAGGAATAAAAATGGCAGAGACTACTTACAAGTTTGTTTGCACCGTTTGTGGCTACGAGGTTGAGGTTGACACTCCAGAGCTTCCTGAGGACTATGTTTGCCCAGTTTGTGGCGTTGGTCCTGAGATGTTCGAGCTCGTCGAGGAGTAAACTCCCCACAAATTAGTCGGATAGGTTATCCGCGCAAGATTGCACGTTGGTAACCTCTTTGATGATCACCCAAACAAAATCGTAAAAGCGATGTAGGATTTAACCTGCATCGCTTTTCGTATGCGCCTGCGTAATATGTGCCGTTGATGTACGCAATGTGGTTGGAGTGGTTTTGAAGCACGCGTTACAAATGTCAGATTCGGTGGAAGTAGCTGCATTTTTGGCCTTCTCGGGCGGAGTTATGGACGCCTATTCCTACCTGGTGCGCGGCGGTGTTTTTGCTAACGCTCAGACCGGAAACTTACTGCTTTTGGGCGTAAATCTGACCAGCGGATCGTTTGAAAAGTGCCTAAAGTACGCTCTTCCAATTCTGGCATTTGCTATAGGTATTGCGCTTTCGTATGCCATACGAGCCATTGCGCGAGAAGAACATCTGCACTGGAGACAGCTGGCGGTTATCGTAGAGATTGCGCTCCTAGGTGTAGTTTCTTTACTTCCAACCGATATGAACCTGCTGGCAAACAGCCTGACGTCGCTTGCATGTGGCATTCAAGTCCAGGCGTTTAGAAAACTGCACGGGCATGCGTTTGCCACCACCATGTGCATTGGTAATCTTCGTGGCGGAACGCAAGAAATAGCGGCTTATATGCACACTCACGATTCATCTCACATTGAGACATCGCTGCTCTATTTTGGAACTATTTTCTGCTTTGTAGCTGGTGCGGTAGTGGGTAACTTGCTCATTCCGCTGCTGGGAACTCATATGATTTGGCTGTCACCTGCGGCGCTTCTCGTGGTTATTCTGGTCATGTTTATTGATCGCGAGAAACAAGTCCTAGAAGCTCACGGTAAGTCTGCAAAGTAAGCCGTTAAGCAGGCTGCAAAGTAAGCCACAAAGTAAGCCGTTCCCAAAATAGTCATATCTTTTTTTGAAAGAATGGCAGTTCGTGGGGTATACTCTCTACACTTTGAATTGTGTGTAGCGTCACTTACGCACACAATTCAGGAACATTGAAAACTGCATGGTGGCAGTTTCTCTCATTTTTGGGGGTGACTGGATTCGACAAGGTGAGTTTGCGGTGGGCAGCAAGCCGTGGTCTCCTCGCCACGTAAAACAGGGGTAACGTCAAATTGAATTGACAACACTCTTACTTTTGAGCCTCGTATGGCTCTCGCTGCTTAATTTAGTTCAGCGCGTCTAACTGGGATTTTCTCCTGTTCTCAGGGTGACGTCATTTTAGGGAGATGCTTGTAAGGGCGTAGTTGGTATGCCTTACAAAAAGATTGAACCAACTGGAGCACCAAACGCCTGTTACTAAGTGTGCGGTACTTGAGATGTAATTAGTAACTGAGCTTGGAGACACCTGCCTAGGATTTGCTTTGGACCGGAGTTCGATTCTCCGCACCTCCACCATACATTCGTTACTCATGAATGGCGAGAAACCCTGTGATTCATGAGTACTTTTTAAACGCAACATTGTGTTGCACATCTGCAAAAGAGCCGTACTCCGATGTATTTGGAGTGCGGCTTTTGCTGTTCAGGATTTATTTTTACGTTGGCGTTTGTTTTTTACTCGTTTAGCGGAAAGTCATAGGCTACGGGCAGTTGAGGGGTAATATTTAGTTAGCAAAATCTAACAAACATTAAAAGGCAAGTTCAGACACCATTTTCTGCACGTATAGTCCATAGCGTTGGTGGATTGCTTTTCAAATCAAATGATGCCGTGAATGGAAAATAGAATCGAGGCGAAGCAATGTCAAAAGGCGCTACAAAATTTCAAAAAGTACTGAGGTCGTGGGTGTATCGCGGCAAAGAAATATTTAAGCCCCTTAACACAGGTGCCATTGATGAGCACGTGAGGTGCATACGTGAGTATGTGGCCAATATTTTCTTCTACACTAAAGGCAGTACTACCATCATGATTGACGCAGGATACAGCTATGATCGCCTGCAAGAAAAGATGGACTGGCTGGGAATTGACCCTAAAGAGATTCAGCACATTCTGATAACTCATCTGGACACTGATCACATTGGCGCAATTGAGGCGGACAGTGATCAGCTTTTCAGCCACGCACAGGTTTATATTGGCGATGTTGAAAATAGGTATTTAACAGGAGAAGTTCGTCGCCGTGTAATGAATGGTTGGTTCAAGCTGCCAAAGGTGAATATTCCAAATAAAAAGACACTTCTGCATGATGGGGAAGTGTTTGAAATCGATGGGATAAAAATTGAAACCATTTTGGTACCTGGTCACACCTGGGGTCATGTGGTGTACCTAATTGATGATACGTATTTATTTACTGGCGACACCATCTGGTTTGGCGCAGACGGCGGTTATAGCTTTATTAATAAGCTTGCTGAAGACAATAAACTTGCTGTTGAATCGCTTGCAAGACTAGAGGGTATTCTGCGCCAGCGCGGACTTAATCCCAAAATTATCACCGGTCATACAGGTTGGACAGACGACATCAACTTTGCTTTTGCTCATACTGATGAAGTCTGTAACGTCAACAAGCCAGTTAAGGTCCACGACCCCAAAGCTCCCTACGACGCATATGACGAGCGTGATGATACTCGTGAAAATGCAACGAGCACACCGCTTCTTCCCTGTAATAGGTAACGCCGGAGCAATAAAGAGCACATGATAATCGCACGTTAGGACTCTGTCAGAAATGGCAGAAGTATATCGCATGTGAGCTACTTTTGACACCATGATCTTCACGCCCGTGGCGGGTGGTTGTGATTGCAAATAGAAAGTAATTAGAGTTTTTAGATTTTCTCGTTGACATATTCCACAAGTGGAACTACTATCGTTATAAGATATTCAACAAGTGGAATATAAGGAGATGAGAGATTTGCTCAAGCAGGGAATTCTTGGTCTCTTGAATTATGGAGATATGTCCGGCTACGAGATTAAAACCATCTTTCAACAGTCGCTTAATTACTTCTGGACTGCTCAGACAAGCCAGATTTATAGAGAGCTGCAGTCGCTAGAAAAGGACGGCTGGGTTACCTCAACGCTCGTTGCTCAAAAAGGAAAGCCGGATAAGAAGGTTTTCTCGATAACTGAAGCCGGCAAAGAAGAGTTGCAGAGGTGGCTGAGGGAAGACTCTCAGTCCTCGGTACTGCGCATTCCACTTTTGATGCAGACGTTCTTTAGGGGCGAGTGCTCCTACGAGGAAAACCTTGCGTTCTTTAAACGAATCGCAGATAACGCCTCATCGTTTCCTGGTGGAAGTGAGCTGGCGGCTGGCGCGGTGGCCGCTTACGCAGCGCAAATGGGTGACCCAGAGAAGGCGTTGTTCTGGCAATTTACTATCGAGTACGGCAAGATGCACGAGGAAATGCTTAGGGCATGGAGCGAGAAGTGCATGAAGGAGCTGGAGGCGCACCATGAACATTCTGCTCATTAACGGCAGCCCCAAGGGCAAGGCCAGCAATTCTCTGCGACTTGCAAAGAGCTTTGTTGAGGGCATCTCTGAGCAGCACGCCCATGAAGACGTGACTGTTGAGCAGCTCAACGTTGCCGCTATGGACATCAAGCCTTGCAAAGGATGTTTCCACTGCTGGAAAAACACGCCTGGCAAGTGCATTATGTCGGACGATGAAGAAACCGTCATCCAAAAGCAGCTTTGGGCGGATCTGGTTATTTGGAGTTTTCCGCTCTACTACTTCAACGTGCCTGGACTGTTGAAGAACCTCATTGATCGCCAGCTCCCCATGAGTCTGCCCTTTATGAGCGACGCAAAGAGGGGATATGGAAGTGGCGCGCACGAGTCCCGCTACGACATGTCTGGCAAGAAGCACGTTCTTATCTCTACCTGCGGATTCTATTCGTCAGAGGGCAACTACGATAGCGTTACCAAGATGTTTGACCACATTCTTGGCCAGGGCAATTACGAGAGCATTTTCTGCGGTCAAGGCGAGCTCTTCCGCGTAAAAGAGCTTTCCGCACGCACCAACCAGTACCTCGAGCTTGTCAAAAAGGCTGGCACAGAATACGCTCAGGGTGGCATTTCTGACCAGACAAAAGCCGAGCTCAAAGTGTTGCTGTATCCAAAAGAGATGTTTGAGCAGATGGCGGATGCAAGCTGGGGAATTTCTCGCGATACAAGCGCTCAGGGTAGCACAAACGCTGGCGAGAAACCCGTTGAGCAGGTGCCGTTTGACCATATCTTCACCTCTCAGATGGCAGCTCTGTACGACAAAACAGCTTACGACGGCAAAGATCGCGTTCTTGAGATGAACTACACCGATCTTGGACGTAGCTACCAGATTCTGCTGGGCAAAGACGGCAGTAAAGTCTTTACTGATGGCAGTCTTACTACCACCACAAAGCTCAACACTCCGTTTGAGGTCTGGCAGTCCATTTCTAGGGGCGAGATAAGCGGACCAGAGGCGCTGGGCAAGCACCTGTATACCGTTGAGGGTGATTTCTCCTTCATGATTGATTGGGATAAGTATTTTGGTCCCACTCCTGGTAGCGCATCTGGAGGTGCGCAGAACGTGCCGCTTGAAGAAGCAGGCAACACGCAGAAAAACCCTCAGATGATTACAATGCTGCTCCCTTGGATTACCTTCTGGACTGCAACATCGTTTGATTCTCAGGTTGGCGCCATGATTGTGCTGCTTGTTACTGCTTTAATGCCGCTTATTATGAGGAACTTCAAGTTCACCATCTGGGACAGAATCTCATTTGCCCTGGTTGGAGCATTGTCTGCAGGCGTTTTTATGAGCGGAAATGGCGACGGGAATCTTATTGTCAATTTGGGTTACCTGGCTTTTGGTCTTATGTGGTTGGCCTCGTGCCTTACTAAGGAGCCTCTCTGCGCTGCATATGTTAAGTACAGCTACGGCGGAGATAATGCCTACAACAATCCGCTGTTCATGAAGACAAATTATATTTTGGCTGCATGTTGGGGTGCCATGTACGTGTTAACGGCCATTTGGAGCTGGTTTGCAGTTCAAAATGGTGTGGGCGGTATTTTGGTTATTGTGAATAACCTGGTTCCTATTGGAATGGGTCTGTTTACGGCGTGGTTCCAAAAGTGGTATCCAGCTAAGATGGCAAGCGGAAAGTAAGCAGCTCAATCCACTACAAAACACCTACACGTCAAAAGAGAGCTAGTACTGAACTGCCTCCCATTTCTTGGACATAAGAAATGGGAGGCAGTTCATATGCGGGTGATTATGATTCTGCAGCGTGTTAGCGTCGGCTTTTAGGCCTGGCGCAC
>CALHQT010000181.1:0-15500 GCA_938038135.1 uncultured Atopobium sp. | reverse complement strand
TTCCACATTATTCCTGTAGTTGGACCGGTTTTCTCGGCAGGTATTGCTCTTATTTTGAGCATCTTGGTAGACCCTGTCATGACCGTATGGACTATCGTTATTTTGGTGGTTGCACAAAACGTTGTTGATAACGTGCTTTCACCTTTGGTTATGGCAACGAGCGTTAAAGTTCACCCGGGTCTTTCGCTCGTTGGTATTGTCATTGGCAGCGCTCTTGGCGGAGTAGTTGGAACTATTCTTGCCATACCTTTGACAGCAGCACTGAGGGGCATCTTTGTGTACTTCTTTGAGAAGTATTCGGGCAGACAGATCGTCTCGCCAAATGGCGCGCTTTTTAACTCGACGCAGTATGTGGATGAGTCTGGCGCTATTCTGCCAGAGTATGATGCCCTAGATGACCCAAAGTTCTTTGAGGAGTCGCGTCTTGTTGATCAAGACACTACGGCTCATGTGCGCAGCAAGTCTTCAGCTCCCGCACCCAAGATTCTTGGACATGATTTTTCTCAGTTACTTTTTAGGAATACTCAAGAAGTTACTAAGGAACCAGATAAACCATCGTCAGATGCGGTAGACTCAGACAGTACAAAAGAGTAGTTATTTGAATACGGAGAAGTACTTTATGGCTGACTATAAAACAATGACAACAGCAGAGATTCGCGAGGACTTCCTAAGCTTCTTTGAGAGCAAGGGTTGCAAGCGCTACCCTTCTTCATCTCTGGTACCTTCTGATCCTTCGCTGCTTCTTGCTAATGCTGGCATGAACCAGTTCAAGGAATATTACCAGGGCATCAAGACTATGAAGGAGATTGGCGCTACATCTTGCCAGAAGTGTCTTCGTACTAACGATATTGACAACATTGGCGACTCTCGCCATCTCTCATTCTTCGAGATGCTGGGTAACTTCTCCTTTGGTGGTTACACCAAGCGCGATGCATGTACCTGGGCAATGGAGTTTATTTCTTCTCCAGAGCACCTGGGCCTACCTCTTGATCGTCTGTACTTTACCGTCTTTACTGACGACGATGAGGCAATTGAGATCTGGAAGTCTCTTGGCGTAGCAGAAGATCACATCACCCGTCTGGGCGAGGAGGACAACTTCTGGGCAGCTGGTCCAACTGGTCCTTGTGGTCCTTGCTCTGAGATTTACTTTGACCAGGGTCCTGAGTTTGAGGGAGAGGCTCCTGGAGACGACGGTGACCGTTACCTTGAGTTCTGGAACCTCGTCTTTACTCAGTTTGATCGCCAGGAAGATGGTTCTCTGCCTGAGCTTCCTCACCGCAACATTGATACCGGCATGGGCCTTGAGCGTATTGCAGCTATCATGCAGCATGAGGGCACCAATTACGAGGGTGACATCATGCGTACCCTCATCTCTTTGGGCGAGAAACTCTCTGGTAAGAAGTATCACTCAACTGATGAGATTGACCGCAGCCTGCGTATCCTTGCAGACCACTCTCGTGCAGTAACCTTTATGATTGGCGACGGCATTCTCCCTGGCAACGAGGGTAGAAGCTACATTCTTCGCCGCCTGCTCCGTCGCGCTGTCTACCACGGCCGCTTGCTGGGCATCCAGGGCACCTTCATGGCAGAGTACGCACATGAGGTTGCCGTTCTGCTTGGCGCAGAGTATCCAGAGCTTGTCGAGAAGAGCGCTCTTATCGATGGCATTCTGACCGCAGAAGAGGAGCGCTTTGGCGCTACGCTTGACGCAGGCGAGTCTAAACTCACTGCAGAGCTTGAGCAGCTAGAGGATGGCGCACAGCTTTCCGGTGAGGTTGCATTCCTTCTGCACGATACCTACGGATTCCCTATTGATCTTACTCGTGAGATTGCTGCAAATGCAGGTCACGTTGTTGACATGGACGCCTTTGATGCTGCAATGACTGAGCAGCGTGAGCGTGCTCGTGCATCTGCTAACCGCGATGCCTGGGGTAACGCTCAGAGCATTTGGGTTGCACTCTCTGACCGCCTTGATGAGACCGTCTTTGACGGCTATGACAACAACGAGCTCTCCGGAGTTCGTGTTGTTGCTCTTGTTCAGGATGGACAGGAGGTTGAGTCCGCTTCTGCTGGCTCTGAGGTTGAGGTTGTACTTGACCGCACGCCTTTCTATGCAGAGATGGGCGGCCAGGTTGGTGATACCGGCAAGCTGACAGCTCCTGGTCTCTACGTTCACGTCACTGATACCAAGCACCGTGACGGCGGCCTTGAGTCCCACGTTGGCGTGGTAGAGGAGGGCACCATCTCTGTTGGTGACTCTGTCTCCGCAACTATCGACGCTGGTCGTCGTGAGCTCATTCGCCGCAACCACACGGCAACTCACCTGCTTGACGCTGCACTTAAGAAGGTTTTGGGTGACCACGTGAACCAGGCTGGTTCTCTTGTTGCTCCAGATCGTATGCGCTTTGACTTTACGCACTTTGAGGCTCTTACCAAAGATGAGCTTGATCGCATTGAGGGCATGGTAAACGCAGAAATCTTTGCTGCTAAGCCTGTTGTCACTCAGATCATGAGCATCGAAGATGCAAAGGCTGCTGGTGCTGTTGCACTCTTTGGCGAGAAGTACGGTGATGTCGTACGCGTTGTCTCTGCTGGTGCAGAAGACACTCCATTCTCTCGTGAGCTCTGCGGTGGTACCCATGCACGCAACACAGCAGACCTTGGCCTCTTCAAGATTATTTCTGAGAGCTCCGTTGGTTCTAACTCAAGGCGTATTGAGGCTGTAACTTCTATGGGCGCTATCGAGTACGTTGATGAGCGCCTGGCTCAACTTGATGAGGTTGCCGCAGCTCTGAAGGTTCGTCCTTCCGCTGTTGCAGACCGCGTTGAGCAGCTGCAGCAGGACCTTCGCACTGCAAACCATAAGCTTGAGGCTGCTCTTACTGGAGCAGGTAGCAACCAGGTAGCAGAAGCACTTAAGTCTGCTGTTCAGCTTAATGGCTATAGCTGCGTAATTGCTAAGCTTGAGGGCCTTTCTGGCAAAGAACTCCGCTCCGCATGGGACGGCATCCGCGATGCATCTGACGGCCAGCCTGTTGCTTGCGTCATCGCATCCGCAACCGCTGACGGTAAGGTTTCTCTGCTTGCAGGTGCCACTGATTCTGCAGTTGCAGCGGGTTTCTCGGCAGGAGACATTGTAAAAGAGATTGCAGAGCTTGTTGGTGGCCGTGGTGGCGGTAAGCCAGCAATGGCGCAGGCAGGTGGCTCAAATGCTGCAGGAATTGATGACGCGCTTGAAGCTGCAAGAACAAAGCTTGGTGCATAACGTTTGCGCGTTTTAGCTCTAGATATTGGTGAAGTTCGCATCGGGGTTGCTGTAAGTGACCCCGATGGTGCTATTGCGTCACCTGTTTGTGTGCTTCCTGCGCAAGAGGTGCTCTCACATGCACGCACGTTTAAAGCTGTGCTTGAAGATTGGGAGCCAGAGCTGCTTTTGTGCGGTCGTCCTAAAACGCTCGCCGGCGAAGATGGACCACAGGCCCAAAAAATTACCGCTCAAGCTGAGCAAATTGCGAAGAACTGCCAACTTCCATTAGAATTTACTGACGAAAGACTTTCTTCTGCGGAAGCAAAGAAGATTCTTCGAGCGCAAGGTTTATCTGAGAAAGCCATGCGTGGAAAAGTTGACATGGTTGCAGCTTCGCTCTTTTTGCAATCATGGCTTGATGCTCAGATTAATAAGGGAGACTAAATGCCCACCCTATCCAATGGTTCTTCTCCGCGTCGTCAAGGCGCACATTTTTCTTCTCCTGTTCCAGAGGGACAGGTTCAGGAAGAGCAGGCTCAACAGGAACAGATTACGCAGCCTTCAGTTGAGGCTACAGGATCGCTGCCTGCACTTACTGGTGGCAAGCTTTCTTCAAGAAGCGCCCAAGTCACTCATATGGCAAAGAACAAGCAGGTAAAGCATAGAGATAAGAAGGCTTCAAAGCGTTCTCGTATTTTTGCGGCACTTATCGCTTTTATCATGGTTGCGGCCCTTGGCATCTTTGTATGGAAAGTAGCGCTTCCAGAGCTTTCTCGCGCTAATTCCGATACACAAGAAATTACCGCTGGTCAGCAAGTTACCGTTACTATTCCAGATGGCGCTGGTGCGCAGGAAGTAGCAAAGATTCTTTTTGAGAACAAGATTATTGCAACTAAGAGCGAGTTCTTAAACCAGGTAAAGCGTCAGGATGCTGAGCAGAAGATTAAGAGCGGTATCTATGTTATTACCACTGGTACCAAGCCAGCAGACATCGTTCATCTGCTTATTTCTGGCCCTAATGCTCCTGGTAGTGGCTTTGTCGTACCAGAAGGTTATACCGTTTCTCAGGTTGCGGATTTGGTTCAGGACTACTTTGGTATTTCTCGCGATGATTTCTTGAATCAGGCAAAAGCATCCAATTATGTTGCTGACTATCCGTTCCTTGCTGGCGCGGTAGACGCTAACGATTCTCTTGAGGGCTACTTGTTCCCCAAGACCTATACTTTTACAGAAAGCAATGTGACTGCCGATACGGTCATCCGTGCCATGCTTGATCAGTTTAAGACAGAGACAGCTGATCTTAACCTTGACGCTGCTCGCATTACGCTCAATAAGCGTTACAACTTGAATCTTACTAACGAGCAAATCATTACCATGGCATCTATTATTGAGCGAGAAGCCCTGACTGATGATGACCGTCCTAAGGTTGCTTCTGTCTTCTACAACCGCCTGTACGATGATATGTATCTCCAAAGCGATGCTACTCTTGCTTACTCTTTGGGTAGGGAAGCTACTGCAGAAGAGCTCAGCTCGATGACAAGCGACCCATATAACACATATGCGTTTAAGGGTTTGACTCCTACGCCTATTTGCTCCCCAGGTTATGCCTCTATTAAGGCGGCTATGGATCCAGCAGCAACCAATTATTACTACTTCTGGATTACCTCAGATGAGCACGTCTTCTCGGAGACATATGACGAGCATCAGCAGGCTATCGAAAACGCACGCGAGCGTGAAGCCGCAAGCAAGCAATAGTTGGTGTGGCATGAGTTTGATCAAAGCAACACAATACGTTTCTGCTGTTGAATACATCTCAATAGAGGATTTGGTTCAGCAGGGGATTAAGCTTGTGCTCTTAGATCGCGATAATACCTGTGTGCCCCGAGACACCAAGATGGTGCCGCCAGAGGTTTCTGCTTGGTTTGAGAAGGCTCATGCGGCTGGATTAACGCTCTGTCTCATCTCCAACAACATTCACCTCGATGAGGTTCAGCGCAGCGCTCATGAGCTGGGAATTGAGGGAGAAGGCTTTGCATGCAAACCGCTTCCTCGCGCTTTAACTGCAGCTATGAAGCGTTTCTCGGCAACTAAAGAGCAAACCGTGATGGTGGGAGACCAGATTTTTACTGATGTTATTGCAGGTAATTTGGCTGGTGTTTCAACTATTTTGGTAAAGCCGCAGTCCAATGAGGATCTTTGGTACACCAATATCATTCGTCACGTCGAGCGCCGCATTTTAAAAAATGTAACTTTTACGTCATAACAAGACGGCTTTAGTTTACTTGCTCCAACTCGATGATAGAATCATCTTAAAAGGCTGGAGGAGTATGGAGCTTCGCGATTCAAGATACGTTGTACATGAGGGCTGTGATCATATCTTTTTTGTAGGCTTTCTGGGTGCCGGAAAGTCTACACTCGCACGTAATTTGGGCGAGCTGTTTCACCGCCGTTATGTTGACACCGATCGCCTAGCAGAGCGTATAGCAGGTAAATCACTGGCAGAAATCTACGAAGATGACGGTGAAGAGCTTTTTAGGCAGGCAGAAACTGAGGTTTTGCACACGCTTAAGTCTAAGAAGTCACTGCTCGTAAGCTGTGGCGGTGGAATTGTCGAGAAGGACGTCAATCTTGCGCTTATGCGTGAGATGGGAGTCATTGTGTTTCTCGACGGCGATCTTTCTGACTCACTTCGTCAAATTCAGCGCACGGATAGACGCCCTGATTTGGGAAGCTTTGAAAACGCCACTCAGCTTTATAGGCGTCTGCGTCCACGTTATGAGGCCGCTGCTGATATTACTATTGATATTCGTGAGAAAACGTTTGAGCAGGTAGCCATTGAATCTGGCAAGCTGCTTTGGGAAAGAGGTCTTCTATGAGTGACAATGTCCAGAATGAGCTTGAAGAGGAATTGCCACCTGTTCAGATTAAACAGTGGGTTTCTATTCCTGGAGGCTCTATTGCACTTCGTTCTGGTGCGGGCGTTCTTTCAAACTTTGGTACTGAGCTCAGAACCGCAGTGGGAAGACCCCATCGCTGTGCTTTTCTTGTCAGCAATCAGGCAGACGAAGACCTTGCTGAGCTTCTGCGTAGAGACCTCACTACCATTGGTTTTCTCGTCACACGTGTAGATGTAGAAGATGGCAAGGCAGCAACTACCGTGGCAACTGAGGCACAGGTATTGTCTGCTTTGGCAGAAATGCACCTGACAGCTGATGATTTAGTAGTTGCCGTGGGCCACGAGGGCGTCATTTCTCTTGCTAACCACGTGGCAAACAAGTGGTGTGGGGGAGTCTCCCTTGCTACTGTTCCGCTTGATTTAGCAGCAGTTATTGTCTCGTCTATTACTCCACGCGCGCTTGATACTGACGCTGAACATCAGCGCCTTGTTACCACTAAGCCTTGCGCTCGTTTCTGCTTTGCAGATCTTGAGGTTATGGATCTTTGCGATGACAACGCTAAGGTTGCCCAGGTATGTATGGTTGCAACGGCTATGTCTGATAACGAGGCGGAGTTTGGCCGCATTTGGGATAGGGCAGATAACCTCTCCTCTGGAGTTGCCGATATAGTTGCAGAGCAGCTAGCAGAGTCTACTAAGACCCGTGGCCGTCTCTCTGATTCTTCCGCTATTGCAATTCAGCAGTCTGTTCCTTACGGCTGGGTTTTTGTGGAGGCGCTTCGTCCGCTCATCCCAGCTGATCAGCCTCTTTCTGCACTTTATGCAGATGCACTGCGTTTCTCGGCAAGAATTGCAGTAGCTAAAGAGTCGCTTTCTTTTGACGATATGCTTGCCCAAGACGAGGTTCTTGAGCGTTTGAATATTGGCTTTGTTACCTGTGACATTACTTCTGAGCAGCTTATTGAAGCGCTCAAACAGGAATGTTTCCGTTCTACTAATCGTTTTATGTTGCCGATTCCAATGTCTATTGGAAGGGTAAGATTAGCTTCGGTCGACGAGGAACTTCTCGCCGAGCATGCCCGCGCTTGGTGTGAGGCTCACGCTTCGCATTAAAGTGCCGCATCTTGCAGTAAGGAGCCTGTTTTCTGAGGCGACTCCACAAGGTGCAACTCTTTGTTGTAAACATCTCGAGAAGGGATTTGAAATGGCAGATTTACAGGCAGCAGCAAAGCGCGTTGCGCGCTTTCGCGAGGTAATGGCTCAGAGGGGTTACGACGCTGTTGTTCTACGTCACAACCCAGACCTTCGTTGGTTGACTGACGCTGAGCGTGTCTTTGACTTTGAGCAGGCGCATACTGCATTTATTACGCAGGATGAGCTCTTCATGCACACTGACTCTCGTTACTACAACATATTCCTGGAGCGCCTTGGTGCTGATTCTCCATGGAAGTTTGACCAGGAAGTCACTACTCCTACCGAGTGGGTTGCCGCTCATATTGCTGAGGCTCGTGCTCGCGTAGTTGCTATTGAGGACACCGTTGATCTTGCGTTCTTTGATGGCCTTGAGCAGGCATTGCGCGATCGTTCTGTTGCTGCTTTGCTTCCACGCATGCATGGTGATATTGCTGAGCTGCGTATTGTTAAAGACCCAGCTGAGATTGAGCTTATGAAACACGCTCAGTCAATTACTGACAAGGCGTTCCTCCACATCTGCAAGTACATTAAGCCAGGCCTTACTGAGCAGCAGATTCGCGCAGAGCTTGAGAACTACATGCTCTCTAACGGTGCAGATGCCCTGTCCTTTGATTCCATCATTGCTTCTGGCCCTAATGGTGCTAATCCTCACGCTCAGCCAGGTGAGCGCGTAGTTCAGACAGGCGACATGATTGTTATGGACTACGGTGCGGGCTACCTGGATTACCACTCAGACATGACCCGTACCGTTGTTGTTGGTGCACCTTCCGAGGAGCAGCAGCACGTCTTTGACGTTGTCCGCAAGGCAAACGAAACTTGCGCAGCAGCTATTCATGCAGGTGTAACTGGTTCTGATATTCATAACCTTGCAGTTAAGGTTATCTCTGAGGCTGGTTACGGCGAGTACTTTGGTCACGGTCTTGGCCACGGTGTTGGCGTTGAGATTCATGAGCGTCCATTCTTCAATCCTCGTTGGAACAAGGTGATTGCAGCAGGTTCTGTTGTTACCGATGAGCCTGGTATTTACCTGCCTGGCAAGTTTGGTATCCGCCTTGAGGACTTTGGTGTTGTTACTGAGGACGGCTACGATGTCTTTACTCAGTCCACACACGATCTTGTGTCTGTTGGCTGCTAACTAGACGCGATATACAGAATTTTTGCGGTCAGAAGCTCTATGTTTCTGGCCGCATTTTTATGTTTACCTTTAGGACGAGAAGATCTTCTCGTCCTAAAATTGGCTTATACAACCTAAAAAATCTAAAAAGAGTTAGGTTAGTGAAGACACGCTTCAGATATATGTAATAAAATCAGAAAAGTAAATGTTATTTTCATTGTTATGTTTACAGTTTCATTTGTTTTATTAGGTAGAAAAGAAGGAGGTAGAAGTGGTTAGTATCGTTCTAGCCAGCCATGGCAAATTTGCCGAGGGCATCAAAGATTCTGGCGGCATGATTTTTGGACCACAGGAAGGCGTTGTAGCTGTAACGCTTACTCCTGATATGGGCCCAGATGACCTGCATCAGAAGATTCTCGACGCAATTGCCACGCTTGAAGATCAAGAGCATGTCTTGTTCTTGGTTGACCTATGGGGTGGCACCCCCTTTAACCAGATTTCTCGCGTTCTTGAGGAAGAGGGTAAAGAGGATTGGGTTGCTGTTACTGGCCTTAACCTCCCAATGCTTATTGCAGCTTATGGCTCTCGTCTTGGCGTAGATACTGCGGCTGAGGTAGCAAAAGAGATTTACTCTGAAGCTCGTATGGGCGTAAAGATTAAGACAGAAGAGCTTGAGCCACAAGAGGCAACACCTACTGATGTTCCTGCTGCTCCAGCAGCACCTCAGGGTGCAATTCCTGCGGGTACTGTTATTGGTGATGGCAAGCTTAAGATTGTTCTTGCTCGTATTGATACCCGTCTTCTGCATGGTCAGGTTGCAACTACGTGGACAAAGATGACCAAGCCAGATCGCATTATTGTCTGCTCTGACGGTGTTGCTCAAGATGAGCTCCGCAAGACCATGATTATTCAGGCAGCTCCTCCAGGAGTACATGTCCACGTTGTTCCTATTAAGAAGATTATTGAGATTGCTCACGACACTCGTTTTGGCAATACCAAGGCAATGCTTCTGTTTGAGACTCCTCAAGATATGCTTCGTGCTATTGAGGGTGGCGTAGAAATCAAGGAAGCAAACCTTGGTTCTATGGCTCATTCTGTTGGCAAAGTTGTTGTTACCAACGCAGTTGCTATGGATGAGGACGATGTAAAGACTCTTGAAGCTATCCGCGAGTGCGGTACAACGTTTGATGTTCGTAAGGTTCCTGCAGACAGCGCAGAGAACTTTGAGGCAATGCTTAAAAAAGCTAAGTCTGAGCTTGGCGCCCGTAAGTAACTAGAAGGAGGTAGAAATGACACCTATCACAATATTGCTCGTTGTAATTGTTGCTCTTCTCGCTGGCATGGAAGGTATTCTTGACCAGTGGGAGTTCCACCAGCCCCTGGTTGCTTGCTCACTGATTGGCCTTGTGACTGGTCACCCTGCTGAGGGAATTATCCTCGGCGGTTCTCTTCAGATGATTGCTCTTGGTTGGGCAAACATCGGAGCTGCAGTTGCACCAGACGCAGCTTTGGCATCTGTCGCATCTGCAATCATTATGGTTTTGGCACTTAACGGCGGAGACACTGACACCACCGCTGCTATTAACACCTCTATTGCACTTGCAATTCCTTTGTCCGTAGCAGGCCTGTTCCTCACCATGATTGCTCGTACTATTGCAACTGGTATTGTCCACGCAATGGACGCAGCTGCCGAGAAGGGCGATTTTGCTGCAATCGAGCGTTGGCACATTGTAGCTATCCTCATGCAGGGCGCACGTATTGCTGTTCCTGCAGCTGCTCTTTGCTTCATTGACCCAGCTATTGTCACTGATGCTCTAAACGCAATGCCTAAGTGGCTCACTGGCGGTATGGCAGTTGGCGGCGGCATGGTTGCTGCTGTTGGTTACGCAATGGTCATTAACATGATGGCTACTCGTGAGGTTTGGCCGTTCTTTGCTCTTGGCTTTGTCTTTGCTGCTATTAACCAGCTCACTCTTATTGCTCTTGGTGTTATTGGTGTTTGCCTTGCTATTCTCTACATTGGTCTTAAAGACCTTGCTAAGCAGGGTGGCGGCGCAGGTGGCGGATCTGGTGATCCGCTCGGCGATATTATTGACAACTACTAATTCTGAAGGAGCGTGAAACTAATGGAGAATAAGATTCAGCTTTCTAAGAAAGACCGCATGTCTGTTGCTCTTCGTCATCAGTTCCTTCAGGGTTCTTGGAACTACGAGCGTATGCAGAACGGTGGTTGGGCATTCTCAATGATTCCAGCCATCAAAAAGCTTTATCCAAACAAAGAAGATCAGGTAGCAGCTCTTAAGCGCCACCTTGAGTTCTACAACACTCACCCTTATGTTTCTGCACCAGTCATGGGCGTTACCCTTGCACTGGAAGAGGGACGTGCTAACGGTGAGCCTATTGACGATGTTGCAATTCAGGGCGTTAAGGTAGGCATGATGGGCCCTCTGGCCGGTGTTGGTGACCCAGTCTTCTGGTTTACTGTCCGTCCAATTCTTGGAGCACTCGGCGCATCTATTGCCGCTGGTGGTTCTGCACTTGGCCCTATTCTCTTCTTTGTTCTGTGGAACGTCATCCGCCTTTCCTTCCTGTGGTACACCCAGGAGTTTGGCTACAAGGCAGGTGCCTCAATCTCTTCCGATCTTTCTGGCGGCATGCTGGGCAAGATTACTGAGGGTGCTTCTATTCTTGGTATGTTTATCATTGGCGCCCTGGTACAGCGCTGGGTTTCAATTTCATTTACCCCAGTTGTTTCTACCATTCCTCAGCAGGCAGGTGCCTACATTGATTGGACAAGCATTCCTTCAGGAGTAGAGGGAATGCACCAGGCATTAAAGCTTTACGCTGCACTTGGACCAAACGGTCTTGATCCAGTGAAGGTAACCACACTTCAGTCCAACCTTGATTCCCTTGTTCCTGGACTGGCAGCTGTTGGTCTGACACTGCTCTGCTGCTCACTGCTTAAGAAGAAGGTCTCTCCAATTGCTATCATCCTGGCTCTCTTTGCCGTTGGTATTATTGGTCGACTCCTTGGCTTTATGTAATGAGTAAGCGTACGCTCTAGTACTTAAAGTCGCACGAATATGGGTCGCGCTCTATAATGGGTGCGACCCATTTTTTGAAAGGATTGTATGGCTCAGTCTCAAAACAGTACGGTTGACTTCACCGCAAAGGCAACGTCATTTCATGGGCTAGCTACGTATGGCGATATCCTTATTGGCAACAAGGCCTTTGAGTTCTACAACCAAAAAAATCCCGAAGATTACATTCAGATTCCCTGGGATCAGATAGATCATGTGGCCGCCTCAGTTATGGGACGTACCAAAAGCATTTCTCGCTTTGCTATCTTTACTAAAAGTAATGGTAACTACTCGTTTTCTACACGAGACAATAAAGCAACACTCAGGGCAATTCGCGCCTATATAGGGGAGGAGAAACTCGTGCGTTCTCCAAACTTCTGGTTTGTTTTTAAGCACGGACTTATGGCAATTCCACAGCTTCCTCGCCTTATTAAAGAGAGTTTTATTAAAAAGAAGTAAGCAAATTTTGCATTTTCACAAGAGCCGCCAGCACGGAAGGCGTGAAACTGATAAAATCCAACATGCATATACGTGTCGCGGGTAGTTTGAAAATTCACGTTCTTCTCGCGACTTTACCGAGTGAAAAGAGTTAGACGTGGCAACTATCAGCACCGCAGATTTTAAGAACGGCCTTGGCCTTAAGATTAACGATAAGTACTACACCATCGTTGAGTTCCAGCACGTAAAGCCAGGTAAGGGCGGCGCTTTTGTCCGCTATAAGATTCGTGACCTTCGCTCTGGCCGTGTTATCGATCAGACCTGCAACGCTGGCACCAAGTTTGAGAACGTTCTTCTGCTCACCAAAGAGATGCAGTACCTCTACAACGACGGTGAGTCCTTCTACTTCATGGACAATGAGACATACGATCAGGTAGCTGTTCCTGCTGATTTCATTGGCGAGAAGAGCGTCTGGTTCAAGGAGAACGATAACGCACAGCTTCTCTATGCAGACACTGAGCTTCTTGGCGTTGAGCCTCCAATGTTTATTGAGGCAGAGATCACTGAGACCGATCCAGGTTTCAAGGGTGACACCGTTCAGGGTGGTACTAAGCCAGCAACTATTGAGACCGGTGCAACTCTTCAGGTCCCAATGTATCTGAACCAGGGTGAGCGCATTAAGGTTGACACCCGCGACGGCAAGTTTGTTTCTCGCGTTTAATGCATTCTCTTTGGGTGCATTGGCATCCAACAGTATTGAGTAATTATTTCAAAGACAGTTTGTCTTTTTAGGGGGTAGACATGGCTGAAACAGAGCTTCGTATAGCAGGCATCGGCATCTCAAAAGATGTAATTTCAACGGTTGTCTCCGGCGCAGCTGGAAGTGTTGAAGGTGTTGCCTCCGTTGGCGGAAACGATACCCTGGCATCCAACCTTATTAACGTCTTTACCAGCAGAAGCCTTGCTCCAGAGAAGGCTGTAGAGGCAGGTGTAGAGAACGGTCAGCTCCACCTTGGAGTACACCTTACCGTTTTCTATGGCTATCCTTTCACAAAGCTTGCATCTGAGGTAAGGCTTGCTGTTGCAACTGCTGTAAATGAGCAGATTGGCGTCAGCATTGCTTCCGTTGATGTTTACATTGACAGCCTTGTTTTTCCTAAGGAGTAGGCTTGAGCGTTAAGTTTTTTGGACGTACCCGCGCCCGTAGCCAAGCACTACAGCTTTTATTCCAGGCTGAAGCCACTAATCGCAGCGTTCTTGAGGTCCTCGACGGAGACTACACGCTCTCCGAGGGACCTCTTGACGAGTATGCGCAGTCACTGGCAGTAGGAGCAGATGGCATTAGAGATGATCTTGATGACATCATTGCTGCTTACTCAAAAGACTGGGCAATTGATCGCATGCCTTCCGTAGACCGCAATCTCCTAAGAATTTCTCTTTACGAGATTCTTGAGGTTCCTGAGGTTGATGTAGCTGTTGCTATTAACGAGGTAGTTGACCTTGCTCGCGCCTATTGTGGTGACGATTCTCCTCGTTTTATTAACGGTGTTCTCGGCCGTATTGTTGACGATGTTGAGGCTGGAGAAGACATTTATTCTCTGTGCCATAAGCAGTCTGCTGAGCAAGACGTTTCTGAAGAAGAGCCAGAGAGCTCTGTGGAAGATGCAGAGTAGTCATGGCAAAAATCGATACGTCTGAATATCAGAGCTTTGGCCAGATAACCGCAAGACTTGATTCAATTGTTGATCAAGTTCGCGATAAAAACGTCTCGCTGGAGCATTCTCTTGACCTCTTTGATGAGGCAATTGCTCTAGGCTCAAAGGCTGTCAACATGGTTGACACCACAGAGTTTACGCCAGAAGAGGAAGAGCGTCTGGTTCAGGCCCAGGCAGCAGGGGACGCAGCTGACGCACGCGGCACGGCGGCTGCCACTGATGAGCAGGCTTCTTCTGAGCAGGTTGAGGCTTCAGCTGCAGATGAAACGTCGTCTGATGACGCGGTTTCAGAGAGCGATGAGCACTAGTGGCTCAACGCATTTCTCGCCAAAGGCTCGATAAAGAGCTGGTTAGGCAAGGATTTTTCAAGGACACTCAAGCTGCATTACGTGCAATTCTTGCGGGTGATGTTTCTACGCGCGACAGAAGATTAACTTCAGCGGGAGAGCTTGTTCCTGAGGGATTATTTCTGCACGTAAAAGGCGCTATTCCGTATGTGAGCCGAGGCGGACTTAAGCTTGAGCGCGCCTTTGAAGTTTTTGATTTTACGGTTCAACAGAAAAAATGTTTAGATATTGGCTGTTCAACTGGTGGTTTTACCGATTGCCTGCTTCAACATGGAGCTGCTTCGGTTACCTCGGTTGATGTTGGCTATGCGCAGTTTGATTGGTCGCTCAGAAACGACAGCAGGGTTGAACTGCTCGAACGTACAAATATTACGTCCCTGCCAGAAATGGGCTACTCGCATGTTTTTGATGTTGCTGTGTGTGACGTATCGTTTACGTCAATCTTGTCAATTCTTCCTTCTGTTTTAGATGTTCTGGCTCCTGAAGGAGTTTTTGTTACGCTGGTTAAACCGCAGTTTGAAGCTAAGAGGGAAGAAGTGGGTGAGGGCGGTATTGTGACTGATGCCTCCGTGCATCTACAAACGCTGCAAAAGGTTTCCGATGCGTTTAAGGAAGCTCATATGGGTCCTTTGGGCGCGTGTGAAAGTCCTATTCACGGTGCTAAGGGCAACGTGGAATATTTACTGTTTGGACAGCTTGAGGCAGGTTCGCATGATTTGGATCTTGCTTCAGTGGTATCGAGTCATTCTGTAGAAATAGTGAAATAGAACGAATGTTCTATTTTGTAGTATTGTTTGTATTTTTTTAGGTATACTAAGTACATCGAATCAGACGCTTTAACTGTTTCAGTTGTGCAATCAAGCAAAATCGGGAGAGTGGTTTGCGTGAAGGTACTTCTTGTTCCAAATTATTCAAGAGAAGTTGCTGTTTCTGGTGCACGTGAACTTGAAGAATGGCTCTTTGAGCAGGGCTGTGATGTTCAATGGGCACACGATAAAAAGCTATTCCCGGATAAAGTTATAGACTGTTCTGATTGCCAGCTTGTTATTTCTCTTGGTGGAGACGGAACGCTTCTGAGGGCCGCCAAAATTGTTGAGTATTCAGAAATTCCAATTTTGGGCATCTCTTATGGTCACCTTGGCTTTTTAACCAGTGCAACTCCTCATCAAATGATTGAGATGGTAGCGGATGCACTTGCTGGAGAGCTCCACGTATCTAGAAGAGCAACACTTGCAATAGAAACAGAATATGAGCTTCCATCTGGAGAAACTTACGTCGAGAAGACCTTCTCGCTCAATGATTTTGCAGTTTCCAGAGGTGGAGCAGGCGATATGGTTGAGTTTACAGTTTCTGTATCAGGCAACCATATTGATAAGCTTCGCGGTGATGGTTTTGTTGTGAGTACGGCAACTGGATCCACCGGTTATGCTCTTGCTGCTGGTGGTCCTATTGTTACACCAGAGTTCTCA
>CALHQT010000180.1:0-4542 GCA_938038135.1 uncultured Atopobium sp. | reverse complement strand
AAGCGGTGGCGACGTGCCACATCAGCCTGGTTGTCCACGCCTTTCTCGGCAGCATCAATTGCTTGACGATACGAAGACACCACCGAGTACACGTACTCAGGTGCCTTCATGCGGCCCTCAATCTTAAGCGAGCCTACACCCGCCTCAATCATGTCGGGCACATCATCAATAGTGCAATAATCCTTGGGACAAAGCAGCCTATCAATGCCGCCCATCGAAACAACTTCGTGCTTAGAATTGAGCAGCTCATATGGCAGGCGGCACGGCTGAGCACAGGCTCCACGGTTAGCAGAGCGGTCTCCTCGCATAGACGACATGTGACAGATGCCCGAATAGCAGAAGCACAAGGCGCCGTGACCAAAACACTCCAGCTCAACGCCAAGCTTGGAAATAGTAGAAATCTCTTCTTTAGTGAGCTCTCTAGAGAGGGTGACGCGACCCACGCCAAGCTTTTTACAAGCAGCAACACCGCGCGTATCGTGGATGTTTGCCTGCGTCGATACGTGACATTCAATCTCTGGCCAGGTTTGTCTGACCTGAGCCATAAGACCCCAGTCCTGGATAATAAAGGCATCTGCGCCAAGGATCCACGCGCGGCGAATCAGGCGCAATACACGCTGCATTTCGTCCCACTTAACAACAACGTTAACGGTGACGTACACGCGAGCGCCAGCTAGATGAGCCTGTCTGCACGCACGCGCAAACGACTCGTCATCAAAGTTGTCCGCACCACGGCGAGCATTGAAGTTGTTACCCAGGCCGCAGTAAATAGCATCAGCACCACCAGCAAGAGCTGCGGTAAATGGCGCTGGACCTCCCGCTGGGGCGAGAAGTTCCATCTGGGTTGCACGAGGAAGTGGCTGAGTTGGGAGCTCTTTATCAGAAGCTTCCTCTGTCCACTCTGGCTCGTTCATGCGATTTAGCTCGTGAGCTGTAGATTCTCGCTCACGACGATTACGTTCGTTCATAGTACCTAACTTGCCTTCAGCGCTTGTTACTTCTTAAGTGAAGAAAGTGCTGGATGAATCTTATCTTTGTCGGAAAGAATGACCTTTGCTGGATCTAAGGTCTTCTCGCCAAGAAATGCTGGCCACTCAATGCCAAGCTCTGGATCGTTCCACATAATGCCGCCCTCATCACCTGGGTGATAGATGTCGTCACACTTGTAGCAGAACTCCGCAGTCTCTGAGAGTACCAAGAAACCGTGGGCAAAGCCGCGAGGAACAAAGAACTGCCTGCGGTTCTCAGCGGACAGGACAACGCCTTCCCACTGACCCCAGGTTGGACTTCCCTCTCGCAGGTCAACAGCAACGTCAAAGACAGTGCCGGAGATTACGCGCACAAGCTTTGCCTGTGGATGCTCAATCTGGAAGTGAAGACCACGGAGCACACCCTGAACGGAAGAGGACTGGTTATCCTGTACAAATGAAGCGTCAATGCCTCCAGCAACAAAGTTTTCTTCACGATAGGTCTCCATAAAGCCACCACGAGCATCACCGTATAGCTTTACGTCCACAACCTTTACACCTTCAATCGAGGTGTCATAAAACGTAAAATTGCCCGATTGAATAGGGTTTTTAAGCTCTTTTGGAAACTCCATAGCGTTCACCTTTCGATTTCTTTAGGTAATCTACTATATACGAGTCAAGATTAATAAGGCTTTTGAGCTATGATATTCATGCAGTTAACGTGTAATTTGCAATTCGAAGGATGCTTGTGAGAATTCTTGCAGTCGTTCCCGCTTACAACGAAGAAGCCTGCATTGCTTCAACTATTACAGAGTTGTGCCAGGTGGCTCCCCAGGTTGATTACATCATAATCAACGACGGCTCCGCTGACCGCACTCTGGATATCTGTAAAGAGCGTGGATTTAACTACCTTAATTTGCCTGTTAACGGAGGCCTTTCCGCAGGCTTTAGGGCTGGTATGCGCTACGCCAAAGAACATGGTTATGACGCTGTGGTGCAGTTTGACTCCGATGGTCAGCACAGGCCTGAGTACATTGCTCCTATGGCTCAAGCAATGGTAAACGAGGGAGCAAATATCGTCATTGCTTCTCGCTTTGTCACCAAGGCTCGCGGAAACTCTCCTCGAGAGATTGGCTCCAAGCTAATTTCTTGGCTTATCAAAACAAGCACTGGTCAGACCATCACTGACCCTACCTCAGGCATGCGTATGTACGATCGTGGTCTTATTGAAACGTATGCGCGCTCCTTTGATTTCTCCCCCGAGCCAGACACTATTTCGTTGCTGATGCGCCGCGGTGCAAAGGTTGTCGAGATTGAAACTGAAATGCGTGAGCGTCAAGGCGGCGAGTCCTATTTGAGCTTCTATAACTCAATTATGTACATGGCTCGCACGTGCCTCTCGCTTTTGCTCTTCCAGTGGTTTAGATAAGGTGACACCATGACTTTAGTTCTGAGAATTCTGCTGCTTATTGGCGCCCTTTTTGCCATGGGCATTGTCATCAATAGCGTCCGCAAATCAAAGATTCGCATTTCCGACTCAGTCTATTGGGTTGTCTCTGCAGGAATCCTTGTTTTGTTTGCGCTTATCCCCCAGCTTGCGTATTTCTTCTCGGGTCTGTTTGGCTTTATGAGTCCTGCAAACTTTGTCTTGCTGCTGGTTATTGTGATGATGCTTATCAGGATTTTCCATCAGTCCTGCGCAATTTCTAAGCTTACTTTTAAGGTTGAGCAACTTTCAGCTGAGCTTGCTCTGCGTGACAAAGACGCACGTGACGAGAAGAACCTTGATTTTGTAACTGATCTTAACCAGCGCACTCGCGTGTAAACGACGCGTCAGTCCTCTGGCAGTATGCTCATCTACCTGCGCTTTATTTAAAAAGTCCGCTTACGCAGCGGACTTTTTCTTTTGATCTTTAAATCCCAAGAAGCAGAAGATGCCAAACACAAGGGCAAGAATTGCAAGCGAGGCATCATAAAGCACGCACGCTCCCATAATGCCAAAGTTGCCCACAAACCATCTTCCGGTAAGTGCAGCAAATCCCGCACCTGCAGCGTAGCTTACAAAGACGGCAACCTGCTTACGCATGGTTACTACCGCGTAGTACAAGATAACCGTCAAAGCATTAAGCAAGCCGCCAAAGAGCAACATTAAAAGCTCTAGCTTATATGGCTCAAAATCAAGGCCATACAAAAGTCCAAGCACCGGAGCGCCTAGAGGCCACGCCAATGCCATAGAAACAACAGTAGCCAAGGCAACTACGGCAAACCCTTTAAGAATCAGACCCACAAACTGCTTGTCTTGCTGATTATTCCAATATTCGGCCATTTGAGTGAGCAGTGGCTTAAAGACAAAGTTACTTAAAAGATTGATAACCATGGCTGGCATGGCCAATGCCGTAAAGAACGTAAGAAGCGCCTGATCACTCAAAGCGCCCAGCGCATAACGAGGAGCGCCGACAACGTATGTCAGCAAGAATGAACCAGCAAATAATGGTGCGGTGGTAACCAACAGCTTTGTAATTTGCTTGACGTCAAAGGTGGGCTTAAGCGTTGCCATCTTCTTGGTAGGAGGAATGACAAGCGCAACCATAACCACCAGCGATGCAACAAAAGAAAGAGCTGCGCCAACAAGCAAATTCTTTGTAAGAAGCACACCTACCGCAAAGCCAACAACGGTTGCAAGAACACGATAAAAGAATGCTCTACCAGCAATATCTAAGCGACCATGTTGTTGGAACATGCCATGGAAAACATCTTCTACAACGTCAAATAAGCGAAGTGATGCAATGAGGGCATACAGCACCCCCTCGTAGCTCAATCCCTGGGACTGCAGAGTGAAGATAATGATTCCCGCAATCATCAAACCAGTTGTGATGATTCGTGCCGCAAGATACACACCAAACGAGAATACTTCTTCTGTATCGGTAACCTGATACGTCCTAATTTCAAAGTGACCAATAACCATAAGCTGCTGAGCAACAGCATACGCAAGCGAGAAAACACCACCGGCAGCAGCTCCCATGGTACGCGTGACCACCATCAACATAAGCACTGTTGAGGCAGCGTTCATCAAGGAACCAAGCGTATTCCAAAAGTAGTTTTTCTTAAGCTGTTCCGCAGAAGTATCAATAGTCATAGTTAGCTTTTCTGACCAAAGTCTTCAAATGCCTGACGGCTTCCCTTGGTAACGTCTACATCTTTCCACTTACCAAAATCAAGTTCACTTGGATAATGATTTTTGCGTTCGGATATAGGAGGAAGTTTCATATATTCACCATATGCATTCGTTAACAATTTGTCATACGCATTCGGTAGCGTAGTTGTTATGTCTTCAAAAGGTACTCGAATCATTGGATATAAATCCTCGAGCGTCATTTCCCAGTTTTCTGGATCTGACTCTACAAAGCAAGTGTATCGAGTAGTTTCTTCTCTTTCTGCCACTCTTGCGGCTTTTTCCCATTTTGACAAAATATATTTAGAAGATACGTGCAAAACTTTTAGTAGGTAATGAATGGTATAGCAAACACCAGAGGCAAGTTTTCTTTTCCATCCGCTTAAAGGAATATGGGGTGTT
>CALHQT010000179.1:0-10870 GCA_938038135.1 uncultured Atopobium sp. | reverse complement strand
GATGGTGATGGTGCGGACTTGTTCAAGGACAGCGTCGTTGTCCCATTCATCCAGATCGAGCACACAGGTGATTACACGGCGTAGTTCGGTTTCTCGTACTTGGGGCGCGTGGCAAGGGTTGCCTTTGCCACGGGTAGCGGTCTCACACCACCAGAACTTGTAGGACACGTGCCGGCGCGTCTTGGTTCGCCGGTGAAAGCGCCTGCCACGTTGACTGCAGTAGACCCGGTGGGTCAGTGCGCCGGTACCTCCTGTGGGGGTGGCTGCCCGACCTCCTGACGCGCGTCGTCGTGCGAGCTCAGCTTGGGTACGTTCCCAGGTCTCCTCGCTGATGATGGGCGGGTTGCCTCCCCGCTGTAGAATAATCATGGTTTTGGTGCTGGAGCCCGTGACGGGGGTGTAAATGGTTGAGTCTTTCAAACTATTCGTTCGGACCTACACGTATTGGGTAGGACTCATCCTCGGCTTTGCGATAGTGCCCGGTTCCCTGCTCTTCATCGGTGGAGTCGCCCCGGTGAGCACCCCATTGTGGCTTGCCCCTCTAGCAGGACTGCTATTTTTTATCATTGATAGGCCATCAACATGGGAGACGCCGCTCTGTCGAGCATTACTGATCCGCGTATTGGGTACAGGGGTTGCGGCCATCGCGTTAGTCGCTTTTGATGCAGTTGGTTCCACCCAGTATGGATCTCAACATTGGAGTGAGACGCTCCTATCTCTCGGTCTCGGCTGGATTGCCTTCACGGTCATGGCAGGACGGATGCTCATGAGGAGCTCAGCCCGATTTGCCACGCCTACTTTCACGAACAGGGATGCGATCCGTACGTACACGACATGGATTGGAATCTTCTTCGGGATTTTCTATATCCCCGCCACGGGGCTCGCCGCAGCTGGCACTATTTTGATGGTATTTCCACTTTACGGAACGTTTCTCACCGGCCTGGTTCTTTTGATTGTTGACCCGCCACAACGATGGCCACAACGGAGAGTGAGAGCACTGTGGACACGACTCTTGTCAAGCGGGGCAGCAGCATTACTACTTGCTGTCACGAACTCGTTCTATCGCAGTACTGACACACACGAGATTTTCGTTGGGGACTGGCTGGGAAACCTGCTCTTCTGCGTAGGCGCTTGGGCACTTTATGCCGCAGTGGCTGGGGCCGCGTATCTTATGCGTGGCCCCAGCCACGAAGCAGATGACAACCTCAGTAAATGAATTCAGCTAGAGCTTGACATGCTGCCTTCTTGGTTTTTCTGCCAGGCTCAACCCCCGAGTAGCCGTATGCTCCATTGGAACCGTCTGTGAGAAGGCCAACGTATCTGTCATCCAATGGGCCATCAATTTCTGCAAAGAACTTGTCCTTTGCGGTTCTTTCATCGCTTGCACCAACACTCTCAGAGATCGCCTTGAATCGCTGCAGTAGCGAAACTGGATTGTTGTAGTAGCTCCTCAGCGTTCGAGACAGAAGGTTGGGGTCATCGGCCCCCGATCCTTTCAGCATCGCAGCCAGTTTGATCGCATCCCTGTCGCTACACAGGTCGGAGTAGTTGCAGTTGTTCGGCAGATCATTGGGAATGGTCAAACCTTGAAGTCCGCTGTGATTCTAAAGCCCTTCTCGCCAGATGACGAGAAGGGCTTTGTTTGTGCTAGGGGACGCACTTCTGGTGCGCTGTTGACGCTCGGAGGACGCTCAGTGACGTACGCCGAGGACGCAAGAACTTACTTCAAGAAATCCTTAACGGATGCAAGGACGCTCGGGGTATCCAGGCCGTACTTAGCAAGAACCTGAAGTGCTGGTCCGGACTCGCCATAGGTGTCCTGAACACCGATAACCTTAACAGGAACAGGAGCGTTCTCTGCAAGAGCCTGGCAGACCGCGCTGCCCAGACCGCCAATGACGGAGTGCTCCTCAATAGTCACAACCTTGCCGGTCTTTGCTGCAGAAGCGGTAATCAGCTCAGTATCCAGAGGCTTAATAGTGTGAATGTTGATAACCTCGGCGTTGACACCCTCTGCTGCTAGCTGCTCGGCAACCTCAAGAGCCACAGGAACCATAAGACCACAAGCTACCAGCGTAACGTCAGTGCCCTCCTTGAGGACAATGCCTTTGCCCAGCTCAAAGTGGTAGTCAGGGTTGGTATTGAACACAGGGACAGGGAGGCGGCCAAAGCGCATGTAGACAGGGCCATCATGGTCGTAAGCGGCCTTAACAGCAGCCTCAGCCTCAACAGCGTCGGATGGAATAATGACCGTCATACCAGGAATGGTGCGCATAACAGCAATATCCTCATTGCACTGGTGAGTAGCGCCGTCCTCTCCTACCGAGAGGCCTCCATGGGTAGCGCCAATCTTGACGTTTAGGTGAGGATAACCCACCGAGTTTCTGATCTGCTCAAACGCACGACCAGACGTGAACATTGCAAACGAAGTTGCAAAGACCTTGTGACCCGTAGCCGCAACACCAGCTGCCATGCCAATCATATTGGCCTCAGCAATTCCGCAGTCCACAAAGCGCTCAGGATACTCCTCGCCGTACTTGCCGGAACGAGTTGCCTCTGCTAAGTCAGCATCAAAGACGAGAAGATCGTCGTGCTCTTTACCAAGCTCTACCAGGGCTTTTCCGTAAGCCTCTCTGGTGGCAATTTTCTGTACATCTGCCATGTTATGCCACCTCTCCCTCAAGCTCTTTCATAGCCTGCTCGTATTGCTCCTGGTTAGGAGCCTTGCCGTGCCAGCCTACCTGGTTCTCCATGAAGGAGACGCCCTTGCCCTTTACGGTGTGGGCAATGATAACGGTTGGCTGACCTTTGACGGTGCGAGCCTCAGCAAATGCAGCAGCAAGCTGGTCAAAGTCGTGTCCATCAGCCACCTCAATGACGTGGAATTTGAACGCCTTGAACTTCTCGCCAATTGGCTGTGGTGTATTGATCTGATCAAGGGTGCCATCAAGCTGCAGGTTATTGTTGTCAACAATAAGCGTGAGGTTATCAAGCTGGTGGTTACCTGCAAACATAGCAGCCTCCCAGACCTGACCCTCTTCAATCTCGCCGTCGCCCAGAAGCGCGTAGACGCGGTAGTCCTTGTTGAACTTCTTGCCAGCAAGCGCCATACCAACAGCGGTAGAAACGCCCTGACCCAGGGAACCGGTGCTCATATCAACGCCGGGGGTGTCGTTCATGTTTGGGTGACCCTGAAGTCGCGAGTTGAGCGCGCGGAAAGTCTTGAGCTCCTCCTTGGGGAAGAAGCCGCGCTCAGCCAGAACGCCGTAAAGAGCTGGGGTAACGTGACCCTTGGAAAGCACAAAGCGGTCCCTGCAAGGGCAGTTTGGCTTGGTGGGGTCTACGTGCATCTCCTTGAAGTAGAGATACGTCAGGATTTCTGTTGCAGAAAGCGATCCACCGGGATGGCCGGATTTGGCCGTAAAGACCTGCGTGAGGATGCTTTTGCGCACCTCACGAGCAACCTGTTTAAGGTCGACGTCCATGTAATTTCCTTTCACGTATTGCGTGCGAGAAACGCAGCAGGTCGGCGCCACGCGCGGGCCAGAGCTGCGTGCGAAAACCGTGCTTACAGACCGAACTTCTCGGTAAGCTTTTCCTTCATTTCATCCTTATCAAGGATGTTGGAGAGAACGATCTTCTCGTCTTCTGGAATGCCGGCGATAAAATCCTCAAGGTCGCGAGCAACAATAAAGAGGTCAGCTGCGCCAGGAGTAACGTCAGAAACGGTTGAGTGCTCAACCTCAACGCCGCTCACGCCCAGCTCATTCAGGACGTCCTGGATCTGCATCTCAACCATAAGGCTGGAGCCAAGTCCACTTCCGCAACAACAAAGAATCTTCTGGATAGCCATAAAAGCCCCTTTCAATTCACCACGTGTGATATGTGGGTTACGTGGGTTAAAAAGTCGGGCCCCATCCAAGGACGAAGCCCGACCTAGATACCTAGATTCTACTCGCATTTTCTGCAGCAACTGCGATGTTTAGCTGCAATTCTGTGAGCGGATGCTACTCGGCCTTCTTCTCCTCTGCCTTCTTAGGAGCAACAAGGTTGAAGAGAATTGGGAGGCAGAAGCAGACAACGCAGATGCCCGTGAGAACTGCACCCTGGACATTCAGAGCAACGTTACCAAAGATCAGCGCCATGATGGAGAAGTCAGCGTCGGAGAAGGTAGCGGAGGTGAAGCCCATGAGAGTAAAGACTGGCATGCACAGTGCAGGCAAGAAGGTAATGAGCAAGCCGTGGACAAAGGAGCCAGCAATACAGCCTTTGATGCCACCTTCTGCGTTACCAAAGACGCCTGCGGTTGCGCCGCAGAAGAAGTGAGGAACAACGCCTGGGAGGATTAGGGCAATAGCTGCAACCTGTGCGTTAATGACACCCAGAATAAGCAGGCCCAGGATGCCGCCAACGAAGGAACTCAGGAAGCCGATGATAACGGCATTTGGAGCATAGGTGAATGCGATTGGGCAGTCGATTGCAGGCTTTGCACCAGGGACAAGCTTCTGAGCGATACCCTTGAATGCAGGAACAATCTCGCCAATGATCAGACGGACACCGGACAGAATGATGTAAACGCCGCCAGCGAAGGAGAGGCCGCGGGTAAATGCCCAGACAATCCAGTTAGTGGTGGTCTCGGTGCCAATGTTCAGCAGGTCGCCAAGGTGCTGAAGGCCCGCATACTGTGGGTTAGAGGCAAACTCTGCAGCAGTAGTTCCTGCAGGTACCAGGGTTAGAAGGCCGCGGCTAACAGCAACGCCGGTGATAACCAAGAACATAATGATCATGGTCAGACCAATAGAAACGGTGTTGTCGCGCAGGAAGATGAGGCGCTTGGAGAACTTGATATTCTCGGTACTATTCTCGCGATCGGAAGCAAAGAGCTTACCGACCATACCGGCAAGCCAGTAACCAGCGCCGCCGAAGTGGCCAAGTGCAACGGAATCGCTGCCGGTAACCTTGCGCATGGTTGGCTGGCAGTATGCAGGAGACAGAACCATAATCAGAGCAAGCAGGCATGCGCCGGAGATGTAGAGCATCCAACCGGAAAGGCCGCCGACGTGCAGGATGATGGCGAGCATAGCTGCCATGTAGAGGGTGTGGTGGCCGGTGAGGAAGATGTAGTTAAAGCGAGAAAAACGTGCGAGGACAATGTTCAGGACCATGCCGATGCACATGATGATTGCGGTTGCCTGACCAAACTCGCCAAGTGCGAGAGAAACGACGGCCTCGTTGTTTGGGACGACACCCTGCATGTCAAAGGCGAAGTTGAAGATTTCACCAAAGGCCAGGAGGGATCCGGTCTGCAAGAAACCTGCACCTGCAGAAAGAACGAGGAAGCCGACGATGGTCTTGAGAGTGCCTCTGATGAGATCCTCAATTGGCTTTCCCTGAAGCGCCAAACCTAGCAGGGCGACAAGACCAACTAGGATGGCTGGTGTTGATAACACGTTTACAAAAAACTCAACAACAGGCATACAAAACCCCTTTCAACAAAACGCGTGTGTGCAAGCGCGTAAGAACGACGGTGCGCGCGTTGCCTTAAATGTAGTGCTCTTCGTCTGATTGTAGCCTAATTGTGTTTATTTTGTGTCGATTTATTTATGTTTTTGTAGGCCTAAACGTTCACAATGTTCATTTGATAGAAAAATGAAGCTCAAAACAGTGAGGAAGTGTACTCATAGAGCTGTCATATAGATTTTTAAGGAACGGTTGATACAAGGTCCAGGCGATTATGTGTCCGCCTAACCAAAAACGTATAAACAATCTCGAATATGCAAGGAAACTAGTCAAGAAATTGATATGACAAATAGTGGGGTCTGATTTGGGTAAAAAACCCGTTTAGTTGGAGATTTATTTTCTAGTTCGGCGTTTTGGCACTTACGTTTTCCCAGTTGGGTTTTCTCATAAAAGTTTCGATCAAAATTGACCGAGAGTTTACGCTGGTAGATGACCTGCATAGAATGCATGTGTTTTTGTATATTCCAACTAAACGCATTTTTTACCACTTTGACTGCCAAAACGCTTATTTCGCGGCAAAAACGGTGGAAATTCATTGATTATCAGGAAAAATGGTCGGGTTGACTGGATTTGAACCAGCGACCTCTCGGTCCCGAACCGAGCGCTCTACCAAGCTGAGCCACAACCCGTTATGTTTTGCCTTGTCCGGCGGGTAAACCATCAAACATTTGCCGCTCTATGTTACCACTACAACTTGCAGGTGGTGGAGAAGCCTCGCCAACCTTTTGCTTGAGCTGCGGCTGCAATTGCGTCGGCAGCATCCTGTGATTCGCAAAGCGCAAAAGAGCTGCTACCTGAGCCGGAAACCTGAGCGCCAAGAACTCCAGGCTGCGCCTTGAGCCACTCCTCCACCTCGGCCACCTGTGGTTTTAGCGATTTTGCTGCTGGCGCAAGGTTGTTGAAGAGGAGGCTTGCTACCTGCTGAATGAATAGCTTACTTGCCTCGTGATCAGAGGCAGCACCAGAATTGCCAGCGTCACGCAAAAGCGCGGACAGCTGCTCATAAGGTTCCGGTGCAATTGGCGACGTATCAAACTGGTCGTATGCCTCTTTGGTAACGACACCTGTTTCTGCTGGTAAAACAATAGCAAGCGGAGCGTCAACGGTAGACGCATAGGTTTCTACCAGCGTATCACCGGCGCCAAGCATAAGCGATGGCTGTGGGTCTAAGAAGAATGCAACGTCTGCGCCAACAGCCTTGGCTACCTCAACTACCAGCGGGTCTAGCGGGTCAACGCCCCAACGCTGGGCAAGCAAATAGAGCGTCGCGGCGGCGTCGGCGGACGATCCGCCCAGGCCGGCCTTCTCGGGAATGTGAACTTGCACGTCAATGGAAACATCTGGGGAAATGCCCAGCTTATTGGCGAGAAGAACCGCAGCCTTCCAGGTTGTTGTGCGCTCGGGCAACACGCAGAGCTGCGGCTCATGCGTAACCGTAAGCTCCGGCGCGTCATCGACAACAACTGTGTCGTACAGCGCAACGGGAACCATGAGTGAATCTACTTTATGGTATCCTCGCTGGTCTTTCTGAGTGTGAATGCCCAGGTGAAGGTTGACCTTGCAAGGAATCTGAATGGTTTGGCGTCCAAATTTGGACGAAGAGGCAGCCATGAGTGTGAGCCTAGTCGAAGTAATGCGGGCGCTTCTGAACTACTCTTCAAACTCGAAGTCAAACAAACGCTCACCGGTCTCAAAATCAAAAAGCTCAACAGTGCCGGTCAGAACGTCAACGTACTGGTAGGACTGACGGGCAGTACGACCGCGACGCTCGCCAACCTCAACGATGAAAAGAGATGGATGGGCCATAACCAGGGTACCTGTGCGCTCAACAATACGAGAACGTCCCATGTTAGCCTTGACCTTAAGCTTTTGGCCTTGAAGTGCCCTGAGCTTCTCGTGAATCTCGTCTACACGATTAACTGGTGGAATCTCGTTTTCCATCAATCCTCCAAGTCAATCAGTACGTTTGCGATGCGACACGTTGATGTGTCGGAGATTTGTACCGGTCGACAAACAATAGTCAGAATTTCCGAAACTCCACTATACGAGGTAGAAAATAAAATCTCAAGGTTTTACGACAAATGTCACGGGAACAACATCAGTCGATCGGTTAGGTTTGCGTCAAGATCGCGAGAAGATCGTGTCAGGTTCGCGTTAGATTTGCGTCAGGTTGGCATCGGACTTGCAACGACAGCGCGTCAGAACCCCAACAAATTTATGACAAATAGGGGTCCTCTGATAAAATTAGTAACTAACTTCAAAACACAAGGAGGCCCAATGACTGAGACTCTGGGATACGCCATTAGCAAGACCTGGTATATCGTGCTTATTTTTGTTGCTCTTGCTATCGGAATCGCATTCCTTTCCAAAAAGAAATCATCTAAAGCTCTTGTTGCTTTATCAGCGCTTTGCCTGGTATTTAGCGTAGGGTCGTTCGCATTTGGTGGATTGACTGTTTCTGAAGCACAGTCCAAAGGTGCTTCATCTGACCAGCTCAATTCTATGAACATTATCGAGCTTGTTCAGGCAAACCAGGCCGCACCAGCTCAGACCTCTGTTAATGATGTCAACGAGCTCTACAACAAGATGGTTTATGTCTATCAGTACGGCTCGCCTATTTCGCAGTCGCTCGCGAGCGACAATCCTTTTGTTCATCATGATCTACCTTGGGTAGCAGCGACTCTTCCTGAACTGAAGAAGCTGCTCGACAAAAACGAAGTAGTCTACGTGTCAACAAACAGTCAGATTTTCAAACAGTTGCACATTAACCCTGGTGAAAACGCCGTCGAGCCTTTTATATTCTTTGTTACTTCGGTCAATCCAGCCGGTAGAGTTTTCCCACTTACAACTGGCGATATGTCTCGTACTGGCAAAAAAGATGGCGATAAAATCACGATTGGTGACAATCTTGAGTTTACGCTTCGCACGGTTCATACCAATAACGGCGACTATGTGCTTGGCCTTAACTACCAGGTCCTTTTGGCTATCAGCAGTTACTTCAAGGATTATAAGTAATTTTTGGTATTCCAATAAAGGAGTACAACTGACCATGTGTCGCTGAACGCGCAAAATAAGCCGCAACAAAAAACTCCCATTCTCGTGAATGGGAGTTTTGTTTTCTCGACAAATGCTTTTAAAGCTATTAAGAAGCCTTTTGGATGCTTTGGACCAACCAAGTTTTACTTAGCTGGGCAGAGCGAGAGGGCGGCCTCATCAGCAATAACGGTGCAGTTAGTGTGAAGCTGCAGGATAGAGGCTGGGCACTGAGGCGAAACGTTGCCGTAGCACATGTCGTAAACAGCCTTAGCCTTGTCCTCGCCGCTAGCCACAATCAGAATGCTGCGCGCGAACATGATAGTCTGCGTACCCATGGTGTAAGCCTGACGAGGGACGTCCTCCATGCGCTCGAACAGTCGGCTATTTGCCTGAATAGTGCTCTCGGTGAGGTCAACGCAGTGCGTACCCTTGGAGAAATGATCGTCGGGCTCGTTGAAGCCAATGTGACCATTGTGGCCAATACCAAGAAGCTGCAGGTCAGGATAGCCAGCTTTAGCAACAAGACTATCGTACTCGGCGCAAGCTGCCTCGACGTCAGGATTAGAGCCGTCGGGCACATGAGTGTTCTCAAGATCAATATTTACCAGGTCAAAGAGGTTTTTGCGCATGAAATAGTGATAGCTCTGAGGATCGTCGTGAGAAAGACCGCGGTACTCGTCAAGGTTATACGTAGAAACCTGCGAAAAGTCCAGGTCTCCCCTTTTGCACCAATCAGCGAGCTGAGCATAGGTGCCAATTGGCGTTGAACCAGTTGCCAGACCAAGAACGCAATTTGGCTTCAGAATGATTTGTGCAGAAATAACATTTGCAGCTTTTCTGCTCATGTCCTCGTAATCGCGGGTGCGAACAATCCTCATGTCTACCTCCAAGACAGAAGTCACAGTTACATTTAGTTTAACATTTGAAGCAAGCAAAAAAGTAACCGGTCGGCGAGAAGAACAAATATCTCGCTGACCGGTTTTGACCTGTTATATGGCGTGTTTCTGTCGCTATTCTGTCGCGATTCTGACATGAAGCTGACGCAAACCTGACGCGGCGGTAGTTTTCTGTCTGGAATCTGTCAGGAATCTGTCGCGAATCTGACGCGAGTCTGACATAGCGGCAGTTATCTGTCCGAAATCTGACGCAAACCTGACGCGAATCTGACGCGAAACCTACGCCGTGCCTATCCCAGAATCTGCTTGGAAAGATCCTGCAGAGCGTGGAAACGATGCGATATAGCGTTCTTCTCGTCAGGCTCAAGCTCTGCCATGGTTTTACCTGGAGCATCCTCTGGCCAGAAGAGTGGGTCGTAGCCAAAGCCGTTGTGACCCTTTGGCTCGTGGCCAATAACGCCCTCGCAGTCGCCCTCTCCTACCAGCACAGATCCGTCTCTGTAGACCAGAGCAACGGTGGAGTGGAAGCGAGCAGTGCGGTCCTCATCAGCAACGTTAACAAGCTCTGCGAGCAATTTCTGGTTATTTGCAGCATCATTGCCATGCTCGCCAGCATAACGAGCAGAATAGATTCCAGGAGCTCCGTCCAGAGCGTCAACGCAAATGCCGGAGTCGTCTGCAATAGCTGCCACGCAATCTACCTCGTCAAGCGCAGCCATTGCCTTGATCAGAGCGTTATCGCGGAACGTCTGGCCGTTCTCCTCTGGATCTGGGAAATCACCCAGCTGACCAAGCGCTACAAAGCTTATACCAGGCATTACCTTAGAGAGGATAGCCTCAATCTCAACAAGTTTGTGAGCGTTGCCCGTTGCAACTACCACGGTTGTATTTGGATCAAAGGTCACAGCGTTAGAACCCTGATTTTCACTGTTTTGACTCATGGTTACTCCCTAAATCCAGTCACTTGATTTTGCAGGTCAACAAGGTGAGCGATGCCAGCTTGACCAAGGTCGAGCAGCTGGTTAAGTTGCTCGCGATCAAACGGACCGCCCTCGCCTGTTCCTTGTACTTCAATTATCTGTCCAGTTTCTGTTCCAACAAGGTTCATGTCAATGTCAGCGTGAGAATCCTCGGGATAGTCAAGGTCCAGCAGCGGCTTGCCATTCACATATCCCATAGAAATCGCAGCTACCTGACCTGTAAGAGGAAGTCTAGGCAAGAGGTCCTTCTCGACAAGTGAGTAGAGTGCGTCGTGAAGTGCCACCCATGCGCCGGTGATACTTGCGGTTCTGGTGCCACCGTCTGCCTGAAGCACGTCGCAGTCCAGCGTGATGGTGTACTCGCCCAGGCGGTTGAGGTCAACAACGGAGCGCAGCGAGCGGCCGATCAGGCGCTCAATCTCCATGGAGCGACCTTTG
>CALHQT010000178.1:0-4686 GCA_938038135.1 uncultured Atopobium sp. | reverse complement strand
GATTATTGGCAGTGATACGTCTCGTTGACATTCTACGGAACCGAGACCAAAGAGCGGCTGCCATCGTGTAGCTGCTTTTTTATAAGGAGAAGCTATGAATAAGCTTTTTCTTTCTATTGATCAGCAAATAGAGCTTTTAAATTCAAGAGGTGTTATAGCAGATAAAAAGTCAGATAACTCCTATTCTGTTCTCTTTCAGAAACTTGTATACTACTTGTCTTGTACCTAACGTATGCATGACTAATTTCTAACTCACTTCGGAGGACCTATGTCATTTGAGACAGGAGTTTTTCCGGTTTTAGCTTCTGAAGATGCGGCTACTGAGTCACTATCTCCGCAGGTCAGAGGTGGGCTCAATACGTCGTCCGCTACACCTCTTCATGTTCAGCTGTCGGATTTGATGCGCGTCAAAATTCTGTCAGAAGACTGGAAGGCGGGAACGTACATTCCGTCTGAGGCCGAATTTATGGCGCAGTACGGCGTGAGTAGAGGAACCATCAGAAAAGCTATTCAATCCCTGGTCAAAGAGGGTTTGCTGCTTACTCAAAAGGGTCGAGCAACACAGGTTATTTCTAACACCGTTCGCCATGCAGCAGGAAATACCGTACTTTCATTTGCAGCCGCGCTCAGAGATGGCGGCTTTGAGTATCGAACCGAAGTCCTATTTAAGCAGGTAGTTCCTGCAGATCAAGCCGTTGCCGAGCACTTAGAGATTCCCATCGGCTCTGACGTACTCTTTTTGCGTCGTGTCAGGAGCGTCTCGGATAGACCTGTGGTGTGCCAGGAATCATGGTCTAACCTGCTTGTTTGTCCACAGCTTGAGGAGGCGGACTTTGAGAATGAGTCGCTCTTTGACGCGGTTGAAAGAACTTCTCAAAAAGATATTGCGCGCTCTCGCATGCGCTATCAGTCGCAAATTGCAGGTAAAGACCATGCCGATTACCTTCAGTGTTCTCCAAATGAGGCTTTGCTTGTACTTGAGCAGGTAATTGAGCTGTCCGACGGTAATTGCATTGAGTGGAGCCAGACTTGGCTTGCCCCGCATCAGAGTGTTGTTGGCGTATCTGAGCAGGTAGATGGCTCTATTGGACCTCTGGACATCTCTTCTGTTCGTCAGTCAGAGCACGTGGGTGCATCGCTGACTTCTGCAAAAATAGACTCTGATCAGCGCAAACAGCTTGAACTTGATTTGCGCCACGAGGCGCTTGCAGTGCGTCGAGGCATTATCGAGTTGGCACATCGCTACAGCTCAACGCCATTCCACATTGGCGGGGCGTGTTCCGTGGCAGACATTGTTTCTGTGCTTTTGAGCAAGGTTATGCAGGTGGGCCACAGGGATTGCGAGTGGGAACTCAGAGACCGATTAATTCTTTCTAAGGCTCACACATCGCTGGCGCTATTCCCAGCTCTTCTACGTGTGGGAATGATCTCTCAAGAGGATATTGACCGCGGAGTCTTTGGACCCGATGCTGTCCTCTTTAAGCATCCACTGCGAGACCCTCAGCGCGGCTTTGAAATCTCCGGTGGCAGCCTTGGCATGGGCTTGGGCTATGCCGCTGGCCTGGGGTTAAGCCTTCGCAGAAAAGATCTTCCTTCTCGCGTTTTTTGTATTTTGGGCGACGGCGAGTGTGACGAGGGTTCCATTTGGGAGAGCGCGGCGTTTATCGGCCACAATCAGCTCTCCAACGTCACGGTCATTGTTGACCAGAACCGCATGCAGCTGGACGGCCCTTGCGCATCCATTTTGGACACCGGCTCAATTGCAAGAAAGTTTGATGCGTTTGGTTTTGAGTCTGTCGAGGTAGATGGCCATGATGTGCTTGCTCTGTACGACGCATTAAAGCAGCAAACTTCCAGGCCTCGCGCGATTATTGCGCACACCATCAAGGGTAAGGGGCTGTCATTTGCCGAGAATAACGTCTCGTTCCACGACGCGTGCGTGACGGACGACCTCTATGAGCAGGCATTACTTGATCTGAAAGTTGCAGAGGAGGCATGCTCATGCTAGATACATCTTTGCAGCCAGCGTGCATTTCGGCTGAAGAGTCGCAGATGCTTGCGGGTATGAATACAAAAGAAGTGTTCGGTTGGGTTATGGGCAAGCTTGCCGAGGACGATGAGCTGCTAACCGTTGCCGTTGCCGACTATGGTCGTCGTTTAAATCTGGATCGCTTCCGAGAGCTTCGGCCAGACGGCTACATTCAGTGCGGAATTGCAGAGCAAAACCTCATTGAGGTGGCATCTGCCTGCGCAAATGAGGGCTTTCACGTCTTTGCGCCGTGCTACGCCACGTTTGTGACCTCTCGAACGCTTGATCAGATTCGCGTCAACCTTGGCATGATGAAGTCGCCTGTGGTGCTTGTGGGCGTTGCCGCTGGCTGCGAATCCGCAGCTACAGGCCCATCTCACATGGCAGTGGAGGATATTGCGGTAACCAGGACCATTCCGGGACTTTCCGTGTTCAGCCCGGTCGATAATGCGCAGCTTGCGGCCGCGCTCATGGAGCTTGCAAAGCATCCACGACCGGCTTACGTGCGCATGACCTCGTGCGATGGTGTCAATCTGCATCCAAATAGCTACGTTTTTGATGCCTCTGGTGTCGAGAAACTCTTTGAGTCAGCTGGCGCAGTGGGTGAGGCATCTACCAAAGCCGCAACTACCGAAGCAGCAGCTTCCTCTCACCCGAAACACGTGACCATTCTTGCAACAGGTGCGATAACCAGCCGAGTTGTTGAGGCTGCTCAGCGAGCTGCAGAGCAGATTGCCGTTCCCGTCCGAACGAACATCGAAGTCTACAGCGTGTCGAGTATCAAACCACTTGACGCTTCTCTAACGCAAATTTGTCAGTACTCTGACGTGATTATTACCGTTGAAGAGCACAGCGTTTTGGGTGGATTTGGCAGTGCGGTTGTCGAACAGTTGAGCGCGTCAGGCGCATGTCCGCAGGTACTACGTTTAGGCATGCCAGATGCATACCTTGAAGCAGACATTCACCACAATATTCTTGCGCGCGCTGGACTATCGGTTGAGAGTCTACAAGAGGTTCTTCTCGCCAACTGTTAAATCAACTAATCGAATCCTGGAAGTCTTTCTGTATACTCGCTTGATGATTTAACATTCCAAGAACGGCCGAATAACTTTTGAGAGCTCGACAATTTTCATATTGAAAAGTCTTTATTTAATTAGCCCTCATGAAGATAGTGAGTTAGTTGGAACTGTCCCTTGCCCGTTGAGATGATGAACAAGGGATCGTCCCCATGTTCTTGATTGATTATTTTTTCAACTTCTTGATTTGTAGTAATGTGGCCGATTCCATTATTCCAGGTGACATGCCAGTCACAGTAAAGGACTGATTTTTCAGATTCTTGCGGAGGTGTATAAATCCCACCAATTTTTTCTCCCTCGCAAATGAGTGATGGCATTGAATAGAACCACACATCATCTGAATATTCATTAGCAAAAGTCATACATGCAATTTGAGTTTCAGGATTAGGGGTGTCACATTGAACCCATTTAATACTTGGAGGGTTAAAGCTCCCAGTAAAAAGAATATATATAATCGATGCAGACATAGGTATTATCGCAATGGTTTGTAAAACGGTGTGTACAAGTTTTCTACTATAGTTTAAAGACTCAAAAAAGCTGCGAGACGACACGATTAAAAAAATGACTATAGCCGCTAAAATAAAGCATACCATCCAGTGTCTAAAAAACAGTACTCCTAAAAAACATACTGGAGTAGGATATGTTATGAACGAAATGAATTCATTTGCATAGAACAGCAGAAAGAGAGTTGCTAAATAAATGGCCGCTCTTAGTAAATGAACAAGGCGATTAGTCTTTGAAAGCATCTCATTACCTCATTCTGCAAGTTTGAGAAATAACATTAACGCATGATTTCATAGACGGATAAGATTTGTATGTATGGGATAAAAATTTTTTCTTGTTAGGGTTTCAACGGCATTTGAGTTTGTAGTCGTAATGTCGTATTGGTTATTTTCATGAACTAGTAGCCACTCAATATCTTTAGTTGGTACTGAGTCGCTATATAACCTAATAGTTGCTATACTTTCTCCCAAGCCGAATGGAAAACGTAAAACATAAAAGTGGAGAGTTTCTTCTCCTCCAAAATCAAAATCCTCAAGTAAAACAACTCTGGATAATGAAATTTCTCCAGTATTTACTACAGGTTTATAATCATTTTGACAGGAAAAAATGCAAGGAATGAATAAAAATAATGCTGCACAAAAAGCAACAGAGGTATTATAAACAGCAAATAGGTAAGTTGCTTTTTTAAAAAAAGTAACCATAGATTTTATTTTAGACAACAGTATTAGTGAAGTTATTAGAATGAAAATAGACATAAGAAATAATGCCTGCGGTATTGTTAACAAAGTGCCAAGAAAGCTCACTGGAGTAATATAATCAAGTGAGAAGAAAGAGAAATTTGAGAAGAAGAAATAAACCACTGCCAGGACGCAAATAACAAAATATACGAAGCAAATTACCGTGATAAAAAACCCTTTTGACCTGTCCATCGCGATATCCTATTCTGTAGGCAGATAAAGACATTTCAGTAGAATTTTGCAAACTATTGTATATAGATAAATCAAAAGAGTCTATAGTTAGATAAATAGCCTAGTCACCATGTATAGCTATACAAATCGTAAGAAATTAACTTTGAAA
>CALHQT010000177.1:0-5770 GCA_938038135.1 uncultured Atopobium sp. | reverse complement strand
GGTTCCGCCGACGCCGACCAAAAGCTCTGGTGCCGCGCACTGCTGCTGAGCTCGCACAATAGCCTCAGACATCATCTGAGCTGCCATTGTATGCGCTCCATCAATGTCCTCGGCCGAAGGATGATCAGAAGACAGATTAAAGCGCTCAGTCAGACGCCTACAACCAAGGTCAACGGACTCGACAAAGTTGATGTCAAGCTGCTGCCCTCCAAGCTGCTGCCCTCCAAGCTGCTGGCCTGCGCCTTGAGCTGCAGGCTGGCTCACCAATGTGCCAACGACCAGCTCAGTTGAGCCGCCGCCGCTGTCGGCAACAAGAATACGATGATTTTCAAAGTCGTGAGAGACACCCAAAAAAGTGAGTGCGCCTTCAATCTCACCTGGAATAATCATGGGTTCAAGCCCCAGCGAGGCTAGGCCCATTCCCAGGTCAGGAGCATTTTCTGCATCGCGAGCAGCGCTTGTGAGCGTGCACACAACCGCCTCAGCGCCCTCTTTTCTCGCGTGATCAACATAGGAAGAAACGCAACCAACGCAACGATGAATTGCCTCAGGTAACAGGCGTTTTGTCGTATCAACACCCTCGCCCAAGTTGACAATCTCGGTGTATTTGGCCATGCGAACGACGCAACCGTCCTCTACCTGCGCAAGCGCAAGTCGAGCGGTTACGGTTCCAATATCAATAGCAGCTAGAAGCATTAGCGCGAGTTCCCACTATCAGACTTTGAATTGTCGGTGCCAGACCCCTCAGAAGAGCCGCCTTCTCCAGAGTTTTTCTGATCGTGAGACTCTCCTGGAGCAGGCGCAGACGTAGAATCGTCGGAGTTTGCGCTCTTAGGAGCCTCAGTGTTGCCGGAATCACCTGGTGTAAATCCAAAAACAAAGTCTCCCACCTTGATGTACCACGGATAGTCAGGATGCTGAACGGTATTCTCGTCTTTCTTCTTATCAAGGCCCTCTACTCGTGCAGATTCCTCGCCGCCAGAAACCAAGCCCTGCTTATGAGCCTCATCTATGATGCCCTCTTTTGTCTGCAGACCCTGAACCTCGGACTCAAGTCGTTTTTGATCTTCCTCGAGCTTCTGCTGATTTAGCAGCAACTCGTCATGCTCGCGAACAGCGTGGTAGTAGCCGCGAATTGGCGGATACAAGCCAACAAGCAGGAAGATTACAACGCCGAGAAAAACGACAAGCTTGGTATGATTGCGCGCAAAATCAAGTGCGTTGTCCTTAAGCTCTACCAAAGAAGCTACGCTGAACTGCGGTTTATTGGTTATTTCAGTCTTCTGACCGCGCTCGGACTTCTGGTCACGCTCGGACCTCTGAGTCCTATCAATCCTCTTACCTTGAACGGTTCTTTTAGACTTGATGTCCTTGGAACTCTCCTGGGAAGATGCTTGTTTTGATGGCGCCGTGCCCTCTGACGACGCTGTATCTTTTGGAACCGCCACAGCTTTCTTTGCCACAGCCGACTTCTGATCAGATTGAGATTTCTCAGTTACCTGGGGTTTCTCGACCTTTTTAGTTGGAAATATCTTGAGAGCACCAGCGGCGTGCTCCGCAGTAGTCTCTTTAAGAGGCTCAACGGAACGCTTGGTGGGCGTTGTTTTTCTTTTTGTACCACTCTTTTTAGTGGTGTCTTGACTCATCACGGATCTCATTTCTGGTTTGTTTGGTGATGCGTCGCAACAAATTGCAACATCTTTATTATGGCAGAGGCAGCGCCGATAGCCCTGCCTCAGTTTAGAATTTCATCGTTTCACCGAATAGAAGTTGTTGCTCCAACGGCAAGTCGTAAGCTTTACGGTATGTCGCACGTCTTCGCTACAATCTGTGCAGCTTGCTTACGCATCAAGATGACGTTTTGCCTCTTGCCACAAATCTTCCTGTAGCTCGGGTTTCTCGTCAAGCGAGAAGCCCCTCTCAGCAGCTGCTTTCTCCATGTACGACCAACGAGCGCGGAACTTCCTGCAGGCGCTCATCAGCGCTTCTTCCGCATCAACGCCTTCCCAGCGAGCAACGTTTATCAGCGCAAACAAGATGTCGCCAAACTCGTCCGTTTTCTGCTGCGTACCTGGAGCTTCAGCGTCAAACTCCGCGCGCTCCTCGGCAACCTTGTCCCACACGTCATCGACAGACGCCCACTCAAAACCCATCTTTGCGGCGCGCTTTGAGATCTTCTGAGCTTGCATGAGCGCAGGTAGAGACTGTGGAACCGAGTCGAGAAGACCCTCGGTGTGCACGGTGTCTTCTGCACTGGCGCGCTCCTCAGCCTTGACGCTCTCCCACACGTCCAAGACGGCCGCGGCCGACGACGTAGAGCCCGCTTCTGGCCCAAATACGTGCGGATGTCTGCGTACCAGCTTCTGGTTGAGCGCTCGACATACGTCGTCGATGTCGAAGCCCGCTGCGCGGTCGCGCGTGTCAGCTGTACCCGCTGCGCGGTCGCACACCCCACTGCTCGCACTGACGCCGCTGTCCGCCTCAATCTGCGAGTGAAGAACTACCTGTTCAAGCACATCGCCAAGCTCTTCTTCCAGGTGCTCAGGAGAGCCCTCAACAATCGCTTCGACCGCCTCGTAGGCCTCCTCAATCATGTTCTTTGAGATGGACTGATGCGTCTGCTCCTTATCCCAAGGACAGCCGTCTTCCTGGCGAAGACGCCAGATAGTTCTAACCAGGCGATCAAACTCCGGATGCGTCTGCGGTGCTCCGGAACGAGCCTTTGTTTCTTCATCAACTGCGGCAGCTAGCTGGGCGATCTTCTCGTCAGATGTCATAGAACTTACTGCTCCTCAGGGTACAGGAAATTCCAGTCGTTGCGCAGGCCGGTCATAAGCTCCATAACGTCTTTGGAGACCTCAAGCTGCGCCTGAGCAGCAGCATCCCCTGCAACAGCAGCCTCCAGATCCGCCAATACGTATGCCAGAGCATCAGCCGTGCGACCTACCTGGACTTTCTCCTGCTTTCCGTCATCAGTCCACGTGATAGTAGCAACGTCAGCGCGTGGGTACTCCATAATCTCAATGAAGGCCTTGTCCGCGGAAATCATGGCACGTTTTGGCTGCTTGGAGTGAAGTGTCAGCGCCAGAACAACCATCTGACCCTCGGCGTTTCTGAGTAAAATGCCGTCCGTCTGATCAACGCCGGTAGGAGCCGGATTCATCATGGAGAGCACGTCATGAGGCTGACTCTTCAAGAAAAGACGAGCTAGCGTCAGCGAATAGACGCCAATGTCCAGAAGGGCGCCACCCGCAAGCTTGGGATTGAAGAAGCGATTCTCCATGTCAAACTCTTTGTAGCTGCCAAAATTCTCCTGAATCAGGTTGACTGGACCAAACTCGCCAGCCTCCACACGGCTAACCAGCTCTTTGTAGAGTGGCATGTGCAAAATGGTGCAGGCGTCCATGAGCTGAACACCGTTTTGACGTGCAAGTTCTTCGGCCTCAAGCAACTCAGCCGAGTTGAGCGTAATGGACTTCTCGCACAGCACATGCTTGCCCGCCTGAAGTGCTTTGCGCAGGTAGATGATGTGCGTATTGTGAGGCGTGGTCAGATACACCGCGTCAATCTCGTCGCTGGCGAGAAGATCGTCGATGCTGTCATACACGCGCTTGACGTGGTGTTTTTGTGCAAACGCGACGGCCTTTTCCTGCGTTCTGTTGGCTACGCCGTCAATGGTTCTACCAACCGAAGCCAGCGCCTCGGCCATCTGATTTGCAATAACTCCGCAGCCAATAACACCCCACCTGAGGTGTGGTGCGGCAAAGATCGCGTCCACGGCGCTTGCGGCATCTCGCGTGGCGCTTGTGGCGTCCTGCTCAACGCTTGTGGCACTCTGAGACGTCTTATCTGCTGTTTGGCTCATATTTACTCCTCAACCTCGTCGTCGCCACCAAGCTCTTCAAGAACTCCCAGGGCAGCGGGCATCAGCTGCTCTTCATTTCGGTGGAACGGATACGCCAGTTTATGCGTCTTTGGATACACAATAGCACCGCGACCCTTCAACTTGAGGGCTTGTTCGCGAGGAATTTCTACACCCAGATATACCAGGCGTCCATTTGTCAGGCTCACTGACGTTGCGCCCAAACGCTGCGCACGAATGCGCACGCGAGCACGATCAAACAAGTTCTTACCTGCAAGCGGCAGGGCGCCAAAGCTATTCTCGGTATCTTGCTGAAGCACATCAACATCGGAAAGCTCTGTAGCTGCGGCAAGACGACGGTACACCAGAACGCGTCGGTCAACCTCTGGCAAATAATCCTCATCAAGATAGAAATCTGCAGGTAGATTAATGGTAACTTCAGCTTGTTCCAGCTCAGCGGACTCTCCACGAGCCTCAGCAACCGCCTCGCCCAACATCTGTGTAAAGAGGTCAAAGCCAACGCTGGAAAGGTTTCCGTGCTGCTCAGCGCCCATAAGAGAACCCGCGCCTCTAATCTCCAGGTCACGCATGGCAATGCGCATGCCGCTGCCCAGATCCTGGAACTCATTGATTGCCGTTAGACGCTCGGTAGCCTCTTCTGTCAGCGGAAGCTCCGCTGGGAACATAAAGTACGCGTACGCCTGCTGCCTTCCACGACCAACACGGCCCTTGAGCTGGTACAACTGAGCAAGTCCCAGGCGCTGAGAGTCCTCGATAATCAGCGTGTTAGTGTGCGAGTTGTCAATGCCGGACTCAATGATGGTGGTGGCCACTAAAACGTCAATCTCGTGCTCCTGGAAGGCAAGCATGACGTTTTCTACCTCGCGAGCACTCATCTGGCCGTGAGCCACGCCCACGCGAGCCTCCGGCGCAGCTTCCTCCACGCGAGCCACCGCTTCATCAATAGTGGTCACGCGGTTGGACACGTAGTACACCTGTCCTTCTCGCTCCAGCTCACTTCTAATAGCTGCGGAAACAAGATCCGGGTTGTACTCACCTACCATCACCTGAACAGGCTTTCTGCCAGGCGGCGGCGTCAGAATCAGGCTCATGTCGCGAACGCCGCTCATGGCCATCTGCATGGTGCGCGGAATGGGCGTTGCCGAGAGCGTCAGCACGTCTACCTGCTCGCGCATGTTTTTGAGCTGCTCTTTGTGCTGTACGCCAAAGCGCTGCTCTTCGTCGATGATAACCAAGCCTAAGTCGTGCGGATTGACGTCAGCTGAGAGCAACCTATGAGTTCCTACCAGCACATCTACGGTTCCGTCCGCAAATCCCTCAAGCGCTTTTTTCTGCTGAGCAGGCGTGACAAAACGCGAAAGCACGCTTACCTTCAAATCAAACGGAGCAAATCGCGAGAAAAACGTCTCGTAGTGCTGCTGAGCCAAGATGGTAGTTGGGCACAAGATCATGACCTGACGAGCATCCTGGCACGCCTTAAACGCAGCTCTAAGCGCCACTTCAGTCTTGCCAAAGCCCACGTCACCGCAAAGCAAGCGGTCCATTGGCTTGCGCGCTTCCATGTCCAGCTTAATGTCTGCAACAGCGCTTTCTTGGTCCGGCGTCAGCTGATACGGGAAGCTGGACTCCATCTCCTCCTGAGCGGGAGTGTCCAGCGAGAACGCATAGCCCGGCACCGAAGCGCGACGCGTATAGAGGTCTACCAGGTCAAACGCCAGTTTCTTGGCGGACTTTCTTGCCTTGTTAGTAGCGCGCGACCAGTCTGCCGTGTTAAGCCTGGTCAGGCGCGGATTGTTGCCGTCGGGTCCCACATAGCGCGTGATGCGGTCAACCTGCTCCAGGGGCACATAGAGTTTATCGTCATTGGCATACTCAAGCAGGAAGTAA
>CALHQT010000176.1:0-4438 GCA_938038135.1 uncultured Atopobium sp. | reverse complement strand
GTAGTGAAAGTTAGGCGCGCAATGGCGGAAGGATTCGTGTGGCGAGAAACTCGCGCACTCGCAGCCACGCCTGGCGAGAAACCCGTGCGCTCGCGTGGGACTTGCGGCACTTCTCGGCATGAAAAAGGCCTGGTACCGTGTGGTACCAGGCCTTTGTTTGTTGCATGTTAGCTCGCTCTGTGAACCGAAGCTATGCTAGCTGGCTCTGTGAGCTGCGGCTACGCCAGCCGAAACCAGCGGACTAGCCGAGGTGCTTGGTGATGGAAGCAGCTGCTACCTTACCAGCGCCCATTGCCAGAATGACGGTTGCGGCACCAGTTACGATGTCGCCACCAGCCCAGATACGAGGATCGGAAGTGCGGCCCTCTTCGTCGGCCTCAATGTAGCCCCACTTGTTGAGCTTGATGTCGCCGATCATCTTTGCGAATGGGTTAGCGTTAGTGCCGATTGCAGAAATTGCAACGTCGCAAGGAATGTCCTCGATAGCACCCTCGATAGGTACTGGACGACGACGTCCGTCAGCGTCAGGCTCGCCGAGCTCCATCTTCTGGACGCGAACTGCGCAAACAGCGCCGTCCTCGCCAGCGACAAACTCGAGAGGGGAGACAAGAGGAAGAACCTCAACGCCCTCAGCCTTTGCGTGGTGCAGCTCTGCACGACGAGCAGGCATCTCTTCCTCGGTACGACGGTAAGCAATGATTGCACGCTCAGCGCCAAGACGCTTAGCAGTACGGACAGCGTCCATAGCAACGTTGCCGCCACCAAAGACAACGACGTTCTTGCCGTGCTTGGTTGGGGTGTCGTACTCAGGGAACTTGTTAGCCTTCATGAGGTTAACGCGGGTGAGGTACTCGTTTGCAAAGAAGACGTTAGGCAGGTTCTCGCCAGGGATGTTGAGAAGCTTTGGAAGGCCTGCGCCTGTTGCAATGTAGATTGCGTCAAAGCCCTGCTCAAAGAGCTCGTCTGCATCGGTGATACGACCGACAACAGAGTTGTACTCAAACTTAACGCCCAGCTCCTGAAGGCCGTCAATCTCGCGCTTAACAACAGCCTTTGGAAGACGGAACTCAGGAATACCATAGACCAGAACGCCGCCGCCGGTGAAGAATGCCTCAAAGACGGTAACGTCAAAGCCGTTACGAGCAAGCTCGCCAGCGCAAGCAATACCGGAAGGACCGGAGCCTACAACTGCAACCTTCTTGCCGTTCTTTGGAGCGATAGCTGGCTTGGAAGCAAGCTCTGGCTGGTCACCAAGGAAGCGCTCAAGCTGACCAATAGCAACTGGTTCGCTGCGCTTACCCATGATGCAGACGCCCTCGCACTGGTTCTCCTGTGGGCAAACACGGCCACAAACTGCAGGAAGCATGGAGGACTCACGGATGATATCAAGGCCGCGGCCAAACTCCTCTGCACGGATTGCCTCGATGAAGCGAGGAATGTTGATGTTTACAGGGCAGCCCTGAACGCACAGTGGATTCTTACAATCCAGGCAGCGGTTTGCCTCTGCAATTGCCATCTCTTTAGTGAAACCCTTGTCGACAGGGCGGAAGTCTTGTGCGCGCTCTGCAGCTGGCTCTTCGTTGTCAGCTGTACGAGGTGCCTTGACGTTTGGAATGTAGCGACCGTTTACTTGTGGCATGCGCACCTCGTCTCCTCGTAAGCCTTGATGGACTGGCCTTCCTCGGTGAGGTAGGCTGCCTGACGTGCGCGGAGGTCGTTCCAGTCAACCTTGGTTGCGTCAAAGTCAGGACCGTCAACACAAGCAAACTTGGTCTCGCCGCCAACCTCAACACGGCAGCAACCGCACATACCAGTGCCGTCAACCATGATTGGGTTCAGGGAAGCGATGATAGGTGTGTCGTACTTCTCGGCAGTGAGAGTGGAGAACTTCATCATAGGAACTGGGCCAACGCAGAATACGCGGTCGACCTGCTTGTCCTGCAGAAGACGCTCGAGAGGTGCAGTTACAACGCCCTTCTCGCCAAGAGAACCGTCATCTGTGGTGATGTGGATGTGATCGTCGTCCAGAATGGAACGGAACTGATCCTCAAGCAGCAGCAGCTCTTTGGTACGAGCGCCCATGATTGCGTGGACCTCGCGGCCAGCTGCTACGAGCTGACGAGCAACAGGGAAGGCGATAGCCAGGCCAACGCCGCCGCCGATAACTGCCCATTTGCCCTCGCCCATCTCGGTAGGCTCACCCAGAGGACCAGTTACGTCCTGCAGGAAATCACCAACCTCGTAGGTAGAAAGCATCCTGGTGGTCTTGCCGATTACCATGAAGATAAACTCGACCCAACCCTCCTCAGGATTCCAATCCGCAAAGGTAAATGGAACGCGCTCGCCACACTCATTTGCGCGGACCATCAGGAACTGACCAGCATGTGCATGCTTGGCCATCTGTGGTGCCTCGATGCGGAACTTGAAGACCTTCTCGGAGAACTGAGTCTTTTCGAGGATCTTATACATTCAGCGGTACTCCTCTCCTAACACAACAAAACTGCGAGTGAGGTGCCGAGCCGCGCTATATTCTGCCTTCTTGGCGAGAAGACAGGAGCAGGTGACACATGCATCTCACGTATACGAGGTCTGGGTAACCCGTATTCGCAAACAACATATCTATTGTACTATTTGCGCATGATGCAAGACATGAGTAATTCATGAATGAGCATAAATATTTCGTAGAATGTTTTGCCTGCTAGCTGCGGAGGGTGGGCGAGAAGATCGGTGGACTCGCGATGTGACGACACGTGGCGACGGCACGGGGCGAAGTGCGGCGGAGCGCGGTGACCGTTAGCTGCGGAGGAACTGCTCTATCTGATCGGCGGCCGCCTGAGCAGTGACCAGGAAGTCTTCCAGGTTGTTTCCCTTGAGCTCGCGCAGAACATAGTCTGCCACCGGCATCTTTCCAGGAGGGCGACCGATGCCAAACTGCAGGCGCATAAAATCCCTGGTTTGGAGCTTGTTGGCGATGGAACGCAGGCCGTTATGCGAGTTGAGGCCGCCGCCTTCCTTGAAGTTGAGTTGGCCCTCTGCGAGGTCAACCTCGTCGTGAATAACAAGAATTTGCGCAGGTTGAAGGTGGTGTGCACGAGCAAGTTTGGAGAGGGGACCACCGCTGGTGTTCATGAAGTCCTGAGGTTTGGCCAGGAGTACATGGCGTTTCTCGCCAGATGCGGCTCCGGGAGCTGCGGCCTGAACTGCGGGAATCGTGATCTCCGCGACCTGGCAGCCCGCCTCGCTTTTCCAGTACGAAACGCCGTGGCGCTCGGCAAGGGCATCGACGACGGCAAAACCAGCATTGTGCCTGGTGCGCGCGTATTTCTCGCCAGGATTTCCCAGGCCCGCTACGAGCACAATTTTGTTACCGTGCATCGAATTTCCTTCCGTTTGAGATGTGTACGTTTATGATGGTAAGGGAAAACGACAGGTTCGACCAGCGTGAACTGAGCTCGCGACGGACGCGCGATGGACTGCAGCAGAGTGCGACGGACGCGTGACGCGCAACGACCGATAGAGGTGCAGAGGCAAAATGAAGAAGATTCTGGTTACCGGATTTGAGCCTTTTGGTGGCGAGAAAATCAACCCAGCTTGGGAGGCCGTGAAGGCGCTGCCCGAGACTATTGGCGGTGCTCAGGTGATAAAACTGCACGTACCTGTTGAGTTTGGCGCTGGTGCTCAGAAGGTTATCGACGCGCTTGAAGCGGAGCGTCCCGAGATTGTGCTTTGCGTGGGCCAAGCGGGTGGAAGAAGCAAGATTACGCCCGAGTTTGTGGGCATCAACTGGGCTCACGCGCGAATCCCCGACAACGCGGGCAAGCAGCCGCTCTCGCGGCGCATCATCGACGGCGCTCCCGACGCGTATTTTGCGTCGCTGCCGGTAAATGCCATGGTGGCCGCCATGAACCAGGTGGAGATCCCCGCGGCAGTCTCGTACACTGCGGGAACGTACGTCTGCAACGACGTCATGTATCAGGTCCTTCACGCGCTGGCCACAAGATTCCCGGAGACTCGCGGCACGTTTCTGCACATACCGTTCGCAACGGAGCAGGTTGCCGAGAAAAACGCTGCAGGCGCTGAGAAGGGCCTCGCTGCAGGCGAGAAAGCTGCCGCTGGCGAGAAGGCTGCCGCTAGCGAGAAGACCCACCAGGTTCCAAGCATGTCGCTGGAGATGATGACTCGCGGACTGCGGGTTGCGCTGGAAGCGGCGCTTGCAAACGACGTTGACCTTGCGGATTCCGAAAGCGGAACGACCTGCTAGAACTCGCACTGCTGTAAGGGCGGTTTGCGAGCGCACGGGTTTCTCGCCAGGCGCGAGGTGTGCGGGGTTCGTGGGGCGCTGCGAGCGCACCGGGTTTCTCGCCAGGCGCGCCTGAAAAGTGTAAAGAATCTGTATTTGAGGCACAGATTCTTTGATGAAATCAGGCAAATCCACAGT
>CALHQT010000175.1:0-3785 GCA_938038135.1 uncultured Atopobium sp. | reverse complement strand
CCCTAATATCTTTTTACCGTTGGCTTTTTCAAACCATTCTTGCGGAACTTTTTTCCCAACCGTTAATGCAACAGAAATTGGATTATTTCTAGCTTCTTCTAATTCTTCATGCGTCAATGGCTGAGTATAGTCATTGTTCACATTATTCCATCTATCTTTATTTAATTGTATATAGTCATTCATCTTGTAATCTCCTCAAAATACCATTGTATTTCGATGTAAATTTTATATCTGAATCGTAAAAAAGTGGCTGCAGTTGACGAGTCATCTGCAGCCACCTTTATGTTATTCGCGCGTGTTTAATCGCGTGAGGTCAATCGTTTCGAGCTTTACGGACTTCTCCGCGTTTTTGTGAGTTTCTCCGCGCCCCTACTTGATCAGCCCGCTGTTCCGTAGTAGTAGCTCAATATCAGTGCCCTTGACGGCCTTGAGAGCTACCTTTAAGAGCATCTTCTCCTTGAACGAGAGTGGCGCCTTATCAAGCGTTTTCTTGTCCAGAGCATAGTAGGTTGCCCTTAGAAGCTCTCTGATGTCGTACTGAGAACCCCAAACCTCTGGTACGCCTCTATCAACATCCATCAACGTGTAGACAGACTCCATACCAGTGCGGATTGAGTACTCCGTAGTAAAGATGGTGTCACGAGGAGTCTCGGCAAACTGTCCAATAAAGGCAAAGTTAACGGAACCCTCAGGAACAACCAGAGGCCTGTCCTCAGCCTTTCTTGGCTGGAAGAATGCGTTGATGTAAGGCATGAAGCACGTAGTTGTGTTGCAGCGGTTCTTGGCCCAGTCCTCAATCTTCTTGGTTGGAACACCAATGTGATAGAGCCACTCCTGGCACACTTCCTCGCCGGTGCAGTTACGCATAGCCTTCTTTACAAAGTTACCAGGCTTGTTGGTGCTCAGTGCATAGACCCAGATAAGTACGGTGTCCTTGTCCTGTGCTCTGAACTGTGGCTGACGGTTGATGGTCCACGAGAGGTACCAGTTATCGGTACTATCCTTGACGGTTACAATACCGCCGGTTGTGACCTTACCTTCTCTTGGATCTCTCTTGCAGACGCCAATAATCTTCTTGATAATCTCTTCGTCTTTTGTCTGGATAGTAGCGCTCATCCAGTTAGTTGCCTCAAAGTCACTACAGAAATTATCGGGATTGCCGTACTCACCATGCTTGGCCTGAGCGGCAATGTTCTTCCACAGATCCCAGGACTCCCCTACGCCATTTCTAACGTTGCTGATGTCAGGAGCAGTATTTTGATCACCATAGCAAGAGGTATCGGTGCAGCAGCCATTGGTGATAAACACCAAATCGTCTTCGGTTAGATCAATGGTTTGCTGTGAGCCGTTCTTCTCGTAAACAATCTGAGTAGCTACCTTTTTACCATTGGTGTCGTTGATGATGACGTTCTTGACGTCCATACCGTAGTCAACGCTTACGCCGTGATTCTCAAGATACCTAACCAGTGGCAAAATCATGCTCTCATACTGGTTGTACTTGGTAAAGCGCAGCGCGGTAAAGTCAGGAAGACCGTCAATATGGTGACAGAATCTGCAAAGATAGCGCTTCATCTCAAGAGCAGAGGACCATCTTTGGAACGCAAACATGGTCTGCCAATAAAGCCAGAAGTTAGTGTTCCAGAAAGAATCAGGTAGCACGTCGCTAATCTTCTTGTCCTCAAGGTCCTTCTCAGGAGTCATAAATAGCTTGGCAAGCGCAAGTGAAGACTCTTTATCAAGCTTGAACTTCTTATCTGTGTGGGCATCTTTGCCGCACTTCTCAGAAGCTCTACAGAGCGAGTAGTTAGGATCGTGCTTGTTGAGCCAGTAGTACTCATCAAGTACCGAGACGCCAGGTGTTTCAATAGATGGAACGTCTCTAAACATATCCCACATGCACTCAAAGTGGTTGTCCATCTCGCGGCCACCACGCATATAGAAACCCTTGCTTACATCTTTGCGGCCGTCGCAGCTTCCGCCTGCAAGCTCAAGCTTCTCGAGCAGGTGAATTCTTGATCCCTTTACCTGACCATCGCGAACAAGATAAAAAGCAGCAGCTAGACCGGCAAGTCCTGTTCCAATGATATAGGCTGATTTTTTGTCGGCATCTTTGGGCTTTTCTGGTTTAGCGAACGATTCATACGTTCCAGCAGAGTAATACATAACTTCCTCCTTAGTATTCCGCATCAATCACCTGCGGAAATTAGTAAGTCGCCCTTACCTTGCGTTCACTATAAACTTATAAACTGCTAAAGAAAATGCACAAAAAGAACGATTGGACATATAGGTTATTTTTTGTCGCAATCTACCTGCTAAATTGTTTCAAAAATAGCAATTAATTTGGCTTTTTTCGCAGGTAATGATGTGCTTAACTTGTATCAGTTAGATAAAGCTAACTTTAATCTTTCATAGTATGAAAGGGGTCTTAGTATGGAAGCTGGTCACGAGTTTTTACTTCGTATGGGCAAGACAAGACTGCGCCCCGGAGGTATTGAAGCAACCAATTGGCTACTTAATTCCGTAGAGATTACGCCAGAAACTCAGATTCTTGAGGTGGCTTGCAATATTGGAACTACTACGGTTGAGCTGGTAAAACGTTTCCACTGCCATGTAACCGCAATTGACCTTAATGCAGATGTGCTCCCTAAAACAAAAGAAAATATTGCGAGAAACAATATCGAGGAGTACGTTACGGTGGAACAAGGAGACGCTACAAACCTCTCCTACCCCGATAAGAGCTTTGATGTTGTTATCAATGAAGCCATGCTCACTATGCTCTCTGACCAGCAGAAAGAGGCAGCCGTAAAAGAGTATGCACGCGTGCTTAAACCTGGTGGCGTGCTGCTTACTCATGACGTTCTTTTGCTCAAAGAAGACGACGAGCTAGTCTACGAGCTCTCAAGAACTATCAACGTCAACGTAAAGCCTTTAACCCTTGCAGGTTGGAAAAATCTCTTTGAGTCAGCAGGTTTCTGCCCAGAAACTAAGAATGGCAAGATGACGCTCATGAATCCGGCGGGACTTATTGCTGACGAGGGCGCTGACGGCGCTCTGAGGGTTATTAGAAACGGTCTTAAGCCCGAGAATACCAAGATGTTCACCAGCATGTTTACGTTCTTCAACGATCATGCTGATGACCTCAACTACATTGCCGTAGTGAGCAGAAAGCCAAGATAGCCTTCGCTTCAGGCAAGCCATCGTTTCAAGCAAGGCATCGTTTCAAGATGGGCACACGATCACTCCAAACAGACATAAACCGAGCTAGACTCAGGCTCGATAGCAAAGAAGGAAGCTGGCACCTCCACCAGCTTCCTTCTCTTTTACTGCAATATATGCGGAGCTTATTTGGCCTTTGCGCAGGCAGCCATAGCAACGGAGCCAATGTAGTTGACTGGGTTGGTGAAGTTTGGCTGGAACAGAAGGTCAACAGCTGCAAGGTTATCGATAGTCATACCAGCAGCAATGGCAACGGAGACAACGTTTGCTGCCTGAGCAACATCGTCATGTGTCGAGAAGAATTGTGCGCCCTTGATAAGGCGAGTCTCTGGATCCCAGACAAGCGTAGCGGTAACTGGCTCGGTAGTCAGCATGAACTCAGGACGGTAGTTCTCGGTGATGGAGACAGAATCGTACTCGTAGCCGCGAACCTTGCCGCCCTCAACGGTGAGGCCTGCTGCAGCCATGGAGTAGTTGTAGAGTTGAACTGCGCTGGAAGCCTGAGTGCCTGCATAAGCAGCAGTTGGCTTAAGCATATTAGGACCAACGTGCAGTCCCTGGCGTACAGC
>CALHQT010000174.1:0-11632 GCA_938038135.1 uncultured Atopobium sp. | reverse complement strand
GTCTTATCCGTAATTCATGGGTAACCCTTACCAATGGCATAAAACGCTGGGCTGGTCCAGATGGAGTGCTGACTGGACGTCTTTCTCCTGATGGTATCTTTACGGCTGATAACGGCACTCAACCTACAGGTACCGTAAAGCTTCCTGGGCTTACTCTTCACATTGGCTCAGACCACAAGGTAAAAACTGGTTGGATAAAAGAAAACGGCAAAGACTATTACTATCTCAATGATGGCTCAGCCGCCTCTGATTGGGTCAATATCCAGGGAACTTATTATTACTTCAACACAAATGGTGAGAAACAAACTGGCTGGGTTCACCTCAAAAGTGGCTGGTATTACCTGGATGCTGACGGCAAGATGAAAACCGGATGGATTAAAGATAACGGCAAGGACTACTATCTCAGTAATAATGGTTCCATGCAAACTGGTTATGTAACCTGGGGTGGAAAACTGTATTGGTCAGCGGCTGATGGCGCCATGGAGGAGCAACCTTGCTACTACCCTGATATGTATCGTTATGCACAGAACTATTACAGTGCTACTAACTGGCTCATCCAGATTGATACTACTGGCAATCGCTTTGCTGTATACAGGGGCTCACACGGTAACTGGGTTGTTTGGTACGAATGGCAGTGCACCACAGGAGCGCCAGGCATGTGGACTCCTCATGGTCAATTTACCGTAGGTAACAAGGGTCTTTACTTTGGCTCTGGCTTTAGATGCTGGTATTACACGACCATTTCTGGTGAGTATCTTATTCACTCCATTCTCTATAACTCCGACGGTTATACCGTCCGTGATGGTAGGCTTGGATACAACGGCTCTCATGGTTGCGTCCGTCTTGCAACAGAGAATGCTAAGTGGGTATATGACAACATTCCTTATGGAACTAAGATTGTTATTTGGTAATCCAAATAAACATGAAGCTCTATAGCAATAAACCCCAACTCATATTGAGCTGGGGTTTATTTGTTAGCTTATAAAATGAGGTTACGCAAAATACTTTGCTTCAAAATCCTTAAATTGCTCTGGAGTAGCGTTTTGATCTACCGAGAAGGACTGTGCAACCGCTACGGCCTGCTGTCTTCTGAGACCAGCCTTATCCTCGTCTCCTAGTTGCTCATAAACGTGAGAGAGCCTGTCGAGGGCGTACACCACATACTCTGCAACTGAATCAGCTACGCCGGAGAGCAGCATCATAGTTACAAGAGAGTCTGGCGAAAGCGCAAGAGCAGTCTCTGGGCTCAAATCAATGAGCTCTGCAACAGCTGCCTCTACCCCATCGAGTGACTCTTCAGTTTGAGTCTCTAAAGCATTTCCCAAACCTGCCGTGACCGTTGAAGTAAAGTCATCGATTACTTCCAAAATGTAATCTCGTTGAAGCATTTTGTTCCAATCTACTAGTTAGTAGGAACAGGAATACGTAAGTGATCAAATGCAGCATGCGTTGCCTGTCTACCTTGAGGTGTTCTAATAATAAGCCCTTGCTGCAAAAGATATGGCTCATAAACATCTTCAAGTGTAGACGGATCCTCTGAGACTGCACTTGCAATGGTTGTGAGACCAACCGGACGACCTCTGAACGTCTCACAAAGCGCACGTAAAACACGTACGTCCATTACATCTAGACCAAGCTCATCAATCTCAAAGAATGAAAGCGCCTCTGAGGCTACCTGCCAGGTAATAGTACCTTCAGCTTTAACTTGTGCGTAATCTCGTACGCGTTTTAACAGACGGTTTGCCAAACGCGGTGTACCTCTTGATCGAGAAGCAATTTCAGCAGCTCCCTGCTCATCAACTTCTACATCAAGGATGTTTGCCGAGCGCATGACAATAGTCTGAAGCTCAGGAACAGTATAGTAATCAAGACGATAAGAAATACCAAAACGATCACGCAAAGGACCAGTTAGAAGTCCTGTTCTTGTTGTTGCAGCTACAAGAGTAAAGCGTGGAATATCAAGCCTGATTGACCTTGCCGCAGGACCTTTGCCAATAACAATATCTAAGAAGAAATCTTCCATTGCTGGATACAGAATTTCTTCAACCTGGTGATTAAGTCTGTGAATCTCATCAACAAAGAGGATATCTCCCTCTTCAAGATTGGTGAGAATTGCCGCTAAATCTCCTGCTCGCTCAATTGCGGGACCAGAGGTTGTATGAAGCTTTGAGCCCATTTCTCCTGCTAAAACACCTGCAAGCGTTGTTTTACCAAGACCTGGAGGGCCAGAAAATATAACGTGATCAAGCGGCTCATTGCGGCTTTTTGCTGCCTCAATAAGAACACGGAGATTAGATTTAACGCGCTCCTGACCAAGATACTCATCAAGAGTTTTTGGTCGCAAGTTTCTATCTTGCTCCACGTCTTCTGCCTGAAGCCCACTAGAAACTACACGTTGAGAAGTGTGTCCAGGAAATGGAGCTGGAGTAGACGACGACTCAAATAAGTTATCTGCATCTGCTTCCCACATTAATTACCACTTCCCAAACGCCTTAGTGCATATCCAATAGCAGCTTCAATTGTAATAGCACCAGCCTCTTCATACCCCTCAAGAGCAAGTGTTGCTTCCTGAGAAGTAAAGCCCATTCCAAGAAGAGCCTCAATAGCCTCTGATTCTACAGAGGTTACAGCAGGTTTTGGAATAGCAGCAAAGTCTGCAGGAGACGTAAGACCAACAAGCTGCTTAAGCTCTGCATCTTTTGCAAACACATCAGAAAGTTCAATTACTAAGCGCTCTGCCTTCTTTTTACCAAGGCCAGAGACACTCTTAAGACGATTTCCGTCATTGGTAGCCACAATTACCGCAAGTTGCTGTGGCGTAAACGTAGAAAGCACAGAAAGAGCCAATTTAGGACCTACTCCAGAAATTGCACGCAAGCGATCAAAGAGCGCACGCTCTTCTCGCGAAGCAAAACCAAAGAGTTCCATTGAATCTTCTCTGACCACCATACGAGTTAAAACGGTAACGCCTGCTTCACCCGCTTGTGGAAGCGCAGCAGCTGTTGAAGCTGATATACCCAGCTCATACCCAACGCCATTAACGTCGAGAACAGCAACTGAAGGAGTAACGGATACAAGTGTGCCCGTAAGCTGGACAATCATAGTTGTATTCTTCCCTTTCCAAGCGAGGTGGTTCTAACAAGATTAGCGTGACAAACTGCAGCAGCTAAAGCGTCAGCCGCGTGATCTGGATGAGGCTGATGGTCCAAGCACAATATGTTTTGAACCATATACATAACCTGCTGTTTATCAGCAGCTCCTGTACCAACAACAGCCTGCTTTATCTGCATTGGAGTATATTCTCCAACCGTAAGACCTGCTTTAGAACAAGCGACAATAGCAGCACCGCGAGCATGTGCAGTAGGAATAGCAGATTTAACGTTTTGTCCAAAGTAAATGCTCTCGATAGAAAGAGCTTCTGGTGAAAACTTATCTATAACCTCAACAATCTGGTTATAGATTCTTCCCAAGCGCATATCTATTGGTTCATCTGCGGTTGTAGTTATGCATCCATAGGCGCGTGCACGGCATTCAGAACCCCTAGTCTCTACAATTCCCCATCCAGTGTGAGCAAGACCAGGGTCTATTCCAAGAATTACCATTGCACCTCCTAATATAGAACGTTCGTTCTATATTATCACAGAGTATGCGCAAACGATGCAACTAATTTTCTGAGAAAGGGCCTCTCCACATTTTAGGGTCAACCATGCCAATTTGTGCATCAGATTCTTGTGCCAGCTCTTTTAAAAGCTCCAGCATATCCTTAAAGCCCTCCTGAGCCTCCGCTGGATCAACTGACAACTCAGGCAGATGCATAGAAGTTCCTTGAATTTCTCGCAAAGAATTTCGCAAGGACTCTACCAGGTCAGATTCGGAAGCCTTTGTATCTCTAATTCTGTCTTGCCAGACTGATGCGTGTGGAATTTGAGCGTTTGTAAGGCTCTTTGAAGACATTTCCAAAACCTCAGTGGTGTTTCTGCGGTCTTTTTGGCGAGCGTGGAGCATAGAAATAATTGCTTTGACCTCGTCAACCTTTCCCATCTCTTCCACAATGGCAGAAATGCTCTTATTCCACTCAAGGTAGCTGGTAAGCACATAATCAACAAACTCGATGCGTTCTTGAGGCGTTGGCGCGGCATTTTCTAGCCCATCAGTTACAACCTCAGAGATATTCTCAAGAACTGCATGGTCAATAGCTGGCGAGAAGGTATTTCTTACCCTTGCAAGGTCAACAATGTCTGCATGATACATATCTCCCAGAGGCCACAGAGAATGCGCACTAGAAATCTCTGTTCCTTTGAGCGCAAGGATGGTCTTATCGGCAGTCTCGAGCGCTAGGTAATTGTGCTGGTCGGCGTATGCATAGCCGTATGCACTCACCAATTTTGTATCGGTAAATGTCGAGAAAACCGTGCTATCCACAGTAACTTTATTAACCCGAAGTCTTGCGGTAAGCAACTCCGCAGCGCTTGTTGCTCGAGAATCTTTGTTTGGAAGCAACAGTACGTGGACGCGCATAGGACCTAAAGCGTCTGAAGCAAGCGCAACGGTAACAAGAGAATTGAGCGAGCCATCAACTGCAATAAACACGCCGTCAAAGCCAGACTTTACCGTGTAGTCTCGCACTCCTGTAGCCAATACGCCCCAGGGAGTAAGCGCGCTGTTATAGACGCCCGCAGTATCTTCTCTATCAAAGTTTTCGATAGTATCTTGGTCAACCTCGCAGACAACCATATCTTCTGAGAATGAGGCTGCTTGTTTGACTAAATCTCCTGAAGGAGACAAGAAGAAGCTTGAACCACAAAACACCTGGTTACCATAGGCGCCAACAGCGTTTGCAGCGATAAGCCAGCTATCAAACTCCTCAACATCTCCCAGATAGCGGCTTTCTGCCACCGCCATGCCCATGGCGGACGACGAATCATCAACAGCAAAGCCAAAATACGGCAGGTAAATGACAGCATCTAACGAGTCGTCGACATCTTGCCACGCGTCAAGATCGTCGTAGGTAAAAGCAACGCCAAACGTAAGGCCGCCTGCTTCAAACTTTGCAAGCTCAACGGTATTCTCGCCAGATGCTTGCGCGGAGCTAGCAGAACGGGCAAGAGCGCTCATGTGCGCAATCTGAGCAGTTAGTTTAAGTGGGGTTACAGCACCGTTTCTGACGAGAAGAGCCTCGCTAGCTGCGCTTCCATCAAACTCTGTTACAACAGGAATAAGGGCCGCAATAGGAAGTTTTTCTGAAAGCGAGTTGATAATCTCGGAGAGGTCTGCAAAAAGACCTTCTGTATCAGCTTCTGGCACATTGAGCAGTCCCGTAAGGGTTGGCGCAGGATAAATGACTAGCTCAGCGCCTTGTTGTTGGGCTCTCTGAGCATATTCCAGCATGGTCTGAGCGGTAAACTCGAAGTCTCCGGCCTGAGTATTCATTTGTGCAACTGCTATGCGCATACCATTCCTATCATAAAGTGCTTAATTTGTTTTTACCCAAAAACAAACAGGTGTAGTAAGAAAAAACGGAGCTGCAGGTAGCAGCTCCGTTCAGATTCACAGATAAGCTTAGCTTGTTGAATACGCAACCAGTCTTAGAGGGAAACCTTCCAAAGACCGTGAAGGTTGCAGTACTCATAAGCCTCTGCCTCAACACCCTCCTCAAGAGTGAAGGTAGCAACTGGCTCCTGGCCAGGCTTAAGCTGTGCAAACTGAGCGCCGTTCTCAGAAACAAGAGCGATGAACTCAATGTAGTGCTCTTCGAGCATTGGATGAGCAACCTCACCAACACGGACGGTAATGGTGTTGCCCTCACGAGTAACAAATGGAACGTGCTTCTCAGCTGCACCGTCAGTAACGCCAGCCTGGAGAAGCTCAAGGTCTGCTGCCTCTACGTTGCCTGCGACACCGTAAACAACAGCGCCTGTCTCCTTGTTACGATAAAACTTTGCGTCGATCATTTTTTCTCCTCTCACGACATCCGAAGATGTCAGAATTTCTTAGTAAGTGCTACTTAAATAGTAACAGTTATTACTTAAGAGTAACCTGCAAATTTAGAATCGACAAAATCTAAACAATCTGTGCGTATCCGCTTTGACCAATAAAATCTTTAAGCTCGGTCAAAAGAACCATGCTACGTCCATCAATTCTGGTAGGAATTTCCATGCGCATGACATCTCCCATGTCTGTTTCTACCCTAATCTCAATACAGTCCATGCCGGGATAGCGCGAGAAGATCTGTCCAAGTGTCTCGATAGCCTGTCTTTGAAGTTGAGAAGCAGGCATATGAATAACGAGTGTCTTTGGTGTGTTGTTAGCACTGTTAAGCTCAATAGGATTAACTTCTTGAGCAATAACCTGGTCTCCTCTATCAGAGCGCTCAAGCTTTCCAAGAACAGAAATGAAGATGTCACTCTGGCTCTCACCAGTCTCTGGGTCAACATCTCCAGCAAGAAGTCTTGCAGCCTTCTTGTAGAGCTTAGGGAACATGACAATAGTGACGCTACCCTCCATGTCTTCGAGCGTAACAATTGCCATTGGATCACCGTTTTTAGTAGTGCGCTTCATAACATTAGTAACCATGCCCGCAAAGCGAATAGGTTTACCTTCTGGAACTTTGAACTGCTGAGACATAGCACCGTTAGGAAGCTGAACCTCAATATTCTCTTCAATTTCTGCAAGGGCATAATCTCTGCTCTTAGCAAGGGCATACTCATATGGACGAAGTGGATGATCAGAGACATAAATGCCTAAGACCTCGTACTCTTTAGTAAGCTTGAATCGCCTATCCCACTCAACACCATCTGGCTCTGGGACACTATCACTAAAGCCAGAACCCTCTACTTCTGCAAACATATCAAACATAGAGAACTGACCAACAGCCTTATCTTTTTGACGCTTAGTAGCAGCATCGATAATGTTTTGTGGGTTGTTCTTATCCACAAAACTCATCATCTGCATACGGGTATAGCCTGTTGAGTCAAAAGCTCCTGCTTTGATAAGAGCTTCAACAACGTTGCGCTTTGCCTGACTTGCGTCAACACGATCAACAAAATCATGAATGTTGGCAAAAGGACCACCTTTTTGGCGCTCAAGCATAATGGCTTCACCAACACCGGCTCCTACGCCGCGGATTCCCGCAAAGCCAAAACGAATACCCTCTTTAGTAGCCGTAAAGTCTTTACCGGACTCGTTAATATCTGGCGGAAGAATCTTGATGCCCTCATGACGGCAAGCGCTTACGTAGTGAACAATCTTATCCGTCTTGCCCATGTACGAGGTAAGAACTGCTGCCATAAACTCATGTGGATAATGCGCTTTAATCCATGCGGTCTGCATAACAAGAATTGCATAACCAGCAGAGTGAGATTTGTTGAATGCATAAGATGCAAACTCAAGAACATCGTCCCAAATGCTTTCTGCAACCGAGCGATCAAATCCGTTACGAACTGCGCCGTTTTTCCAGTGAGCCTCCATGGTCTCATCAGTACCGTCATCCCAGTGCTGGACAACTTCCTGCATGAGTTTGATCTTCTTTTTTGCTACTGCTTTTCTGACCTTGTCAGACTCGCCTGCGGTAAAACCAGACATCTTCATAGAAATCTGCATAACCTGCTCTTGGTAGACCATGGTTCCGTAGGTTTCTTCCAAGATATCGTGAAGACGTGGATCGTAATCTTTGACTTCTTCTCTACCGTTCATACGGTTGATATAGCTGGTAACCATACCTGCGTTAAGAGGACCAGGACGATACAAGGCGATAAGTGCGACGATGTGCTTATACTCTGTTGGCCTCATGCCCTTAATGGTTGCAGTCATACCTGCAGACTCAACCTGAAAAACACCGGCAGTTCGACCTTCTCTAAGAAGTCTATAAATTTCTGGATCAGTAAACGGAATGTTATCTACATCGATATCAATACCGTAGTTATCCTTCACGTTTTTGATTGCACGAGAAATAACCGTTAGAGTTCTTAGTCCCAAGAAGTCCATCTTAAGAAGGCCCATGTCTGCGACAGAGTGACCCTCATACTGCGTAATCTCTACGCCACCTTTGGTATCAACCTTAGTAGGAACGTGGTCATTTACAGGCGTAGGAGCAATCAAAACTGCACAAGCATGCACGCCCTCACCACGGTGCAAGCCTTCAATAGATAGAGCAGCATCAATGATTCTTCTAGCATCAGGGTCATTCTCGTACGCATCTTCAAAATCAGCAGAATACTGATCAGCGCCTTTTTGACCTTCTTGAGCTTTATGAAGAACAAATTTTAGATGCGCGTTAGGATCACCAGGGATCATCTTAGAAAGACGCTGGCCCATATAAACGGGATATCCTAGAACACGACAAGCATCGTTAATTGCCTGTTTAGCCTTGATGGTTGAGTACGTAATAACGTGAGAAACTCGCTCAGATCCATAAATCTGACGAACATGCTCAACAACCTCAAGACGACGCTCATCGTCGAAGTCCATATCAATATCTGGCATCTCTGAACGCTGTGGAGACAAGAACCTCTCAAACATGAGGCCATTCTCAAGAGGGTCAAACGAGGTAATATCCATGGCGTATGCAACAATAGCGCCTGCTGCAGATCCACGACCAGGGCCTACGCCAATACCATTCTCTTTTGCCCAGCGAACATACTCCTGAACAATCAGGAAGTAATCTGCAAAGCCCTTTTTGCAGATGATGTCATATTCATACTCAAAACGGTCTTTGACGTTAATCTCATTGATAACAACGTTTTGCCAATCATCTCCATAACGTCTTGCAAGACCAAGCTCACACTCTTTTCTAAAGCGCTCCTCTGAGGTCTCCCCCTCTGCCAAGTCTGGAAACTTTGGCAGGTACATATGGGTCCAATCCAGCTCATAGTTGCACTTATTTGCAACCTCAATGGTGTTCTCGATAGCTTCTGGACACCACGAGAAGATCTGGCGCATTTCTTGCTCACTTTTAAGGTAAAACTCGCTGCCTGTCATGCGTTTGCGGTTCTCATCATCAACGCGAGCGCCCGAACCAATGCAGGAAGCAATATCTTGAACGCTTGCATCCTCTTTAGTGAGATAGTGATTATCGTTGGTAGCAACTACCTTAATACCAAGGTCATGACCCATCTTTACAATGCGTTCAGCAAGAGTTCTATCGGTATAGCCACCCCAGCTTGGATCAGACAAACCGTGATCTTGAATCTCTAGGTAAAAATCATCTCCAAAGATATCTTGATAGATTTTTGCCCAACGCTCTGCTTCTTCTGGACGACCTTCAAACAACATGCGGGGAATGATGCCAGAAACACAAGCTGAAGTGCAGATAATACCCTCGTGGTAACGCTTGAGCATCTCAAGCGTGGTACGAGGCTTGTAATAGAACATCTCTTTTGAGCCAGCCTCTGACATCATTTTCATTAAGTTGACATAGCCGGTCTCATTTTTAGCAAGCAGGATAAGGTGATAACGTACCTGCTTAGTGCCCTTCTCAATGCAATCATCAAGAATGAAATAAGCTTCACAGCCAAAAATTGGCTTAATAAGTGGAGAAGGTTTATTGGCCTTTACGGCCTCAATGTCATGTGTTTGATTCCAAATTTGAACGTCAGAAGCCCACTGAGCATGAACCTTATCATGCTCACCAGCATTGGGATCATCTGCAGGAGGCTCTTCTAGATCCCAACCCTTTTCGAAACATTCCACATCATGACACCACTGTCCAAAATCTTTAAGCGCCTCATTGTACTTACGGCATGCAAGGTCAAAATCTGGAATTCCAAAGAGATACCCATGATCAGTAAGAGCAAGTGCTGGCATACCAAACTCTACAGCTTTACTAACCATGTCTGGGACACGACTAGCTCCATCAAGAATGGAAAAATCTGAGTGGTTGTGGAGGTGAACAAATGCCATCTTTTTCAACGCTCTTCTCTTTGTGCTTCAAAATTTGTTCTTTTACCAAGGGCTCTTAATTTCTTTGTATAGTGTAGCCGATTCGACGGACAATAACTACTAATACAAACATATGTTCTATGTGCTAATACTTCTATTGCCGCTGGTAAATTGGATGAAAATATTTTCTCGCCAATTTCATAACGTCACAAAATCTCTCTTAGCTGACGTGGACCATCTGTCCAAAATTCTTTCAAAATAAAAGTTTCAAACTGGTAACTCTTAGACTAGGGACACCTTAATTGGGAATATAGTTTTTGTATTACCTATTCCAGTTAAGGAGATCACATGGATCAGATGAAAAGCATTTCCTTTGACGACATTGCAGCGGCTCAGAAGAACTTTGAGTCCGACCGCGCTCACACAGTAGCTAAGAATGCTGCTACCAGCGCTGGTGTTAGAAAAGCAGCTCGTGTACCAGAAGGTGTTGCCCTTAATCCTCTTACCTTTGATGTTGAGGTAAAGCAGGGTGACCGCACTAACCAGAAGCGCTCTGGTCGTTGCTGGATGTTTGCATCGCTCAATACGTTTAGATACCGCATCATCAAGAAATACAACCTCTCCACTTTTGAGCTTTCCCAGGCATACCCACTGTTCTGGGACAAGATGGAGAAGTCCAACTGGTTCCTTGAGAACATTCTGGATACCCTTGATGAGCCTCTGAATGGTCGTCTTGTATCCTTCCTGCTTACCGACCCAATTGGTGATGGTGGCCAGTGGGACATGTTCAAGAGCCTTGTTAAGAAGTACGGCGTCGTGCCAAAGAGCGCTATGCCAGAGACTGCTAACTCCTGCAACACCCACGAGATGGACGCGTATCTCACACGTTATCTTCGTAGTGCTGCAAAGCGTCTTCGTGAGACCGCAACAGCTGGTGAATCCCTTGAGTCTCTGCGCGAGATGAAGAAAGAGATGATGGAGGACGTCTATACCCTGCTGGTAACTTGCCTGGGTCAGCCTCCTGTATCTTTTGAGGCACGCCTGCGCGACAAGGACGATAACCTCGCCCTTTCTGGCACTTTTACTCCTCAGGAGTTCTTCGCTGAGACTGTTGATATGAATCTTGATGATTACATCTCAATCATCTCTGCACCAACCGCAGATAAGCCTTTCAACCACACCTATACCGTTTCTCGCTTGGGCAACGTTGTTGAAGGTGGCGGCGTTCGTTACCTCAACCTTGAGATTCCTGAGCTCAAGCGCCTCGCTGTGGCTCAGCTTAAGGACAACCTGCCCGTCTGGTTTGGTTGCGACGTTGCTCAGTCTTACCTTCGTGAAGAGGGCATCATGGACACCCGCGCGCTTGACGTTGACGGCCTCTTTGGCTTCCCTGTTGAGAGTGCACTTGACCGCGCGGAGCGCCTTGACTACGGCGAGTCTCTGATGACTCACGCTATGGTTCTTGAGGGTGTTAATTTTGACGCAGAGGGTAACACTACCCTCTGGAAGGTTGAGAACAGCTGGGGTAAAGACCACGGTCGCGATGGCTTTGACACCATCTCTGACCCTTGGTTTGACGAGTACGTCTACCAGATTGTTGTTGACAAGAAGTACCTCACTCCTGAGCAGCTCAAGACCTTTGAGACCGAGGAAGCAACTGTCCTCGAGCCATGGGACCCAATGGGCTCTCTTGCAACACTTCGCTAAGGCACAAACCATCTGGCGAGAAGATCGGTCTTCTCGCCAGGTTTTTCTA
>CALHQT010000173.1:0-14320 GCA_938038135.1 uncultured Atopobium sp. | reverse complement strand
CTCAAGCAAATACCAACCCCGATTAACCTACGGGCTATTAGCTTTTATTGGTGGCTTTGCCGGACTTCATACATTTTATAGAACAGGTAAAATCTCGTCCTTCAGGACTGTATTATCTGGGTGCTTCCTCTATTTTCTTGTCTCGTACAACTATTGGTATCTCTATGCTGTTCTTGTGCTTATAAATTCTTTTATAGCACTCTCTATCGTCTTTGATAAAAATGTAACTAATCAAAATGTCCAAGGGCACGCGTCTCAGCCCCAAACAGCTGACGATAATGACAAATTAATCTTAATCACAATCACTCTGTTTGCATTATTCCTATTAGCAAGCGCCTCTTTATCTCTTGTATTCAGTATCTCGATGGCAATAAAGCTCATTCTTGTAGTGGCTTTTATTGGTCTTGGGGCTTTGCTGATAAACGCTAGTGGAATCAAGATCTCTTTTAAATAATTCCTCTAAACTTCTCAATTTTCCAAACTTTTGCTTTTACGACGCTCTTTGAAGAAGGCTTTGAGCTGTGCAGATGCCTCGTCTGCTAATACTCCGCCTGAGACAGCAAACTCATGATTAAGTCTTGGGTCACTGCTCACATCAAACAACGTGCCCGTTGCGCCGCCCTTGGGATCAAACGCGCCAAACACACAGCGATCAATACGAGCGTTGACCATCAACCCTGCGCACATCAAGCAAGGTTCCAGCGTTACGTAAACCGTACAACCCGAAAGTCTCCAGCGGCCAAGCTTTTTTGAGGCCTCCTGCATGGCGAGAAACTCAGCGTGCGCAGAAGGGTCATTATCAATCTCACGGCGATTATGTGCAACAGCAATAACCTCTCCATCGCACACTACAACTGCTCCGATAGGCACTTCTCCTATCTGCGCTGCAAGCTCTGCCTGTTCAAGAGCAAGTTTCATGTATTTCTGGTCAAGAGCAGCTTGTGGGGTCAAAGACTCTTGCGCTTCATCACTCATAGCTGCTCCTCACTTGTCCGATTACTGTCGTAAATCTGTCGCAATTCTGTCTCGGCTCTGACGCAAATCCGTCGCGATTCTGTCACGAACCTGACGCATATTTGTCTTCACTCAATTATGAAGCAAAACCTAACTTGCTAAATCCCCTACTCGCAAAAAACTGAATTATGCGGTAGGATATTACCGCTTTGGAGAGGTGGCAGAGTGGTTGAATGCGGCGGTCTTGAAAACCGTTGAGCGGTGTCCCCGTTCCGAGGGTTCGAATCCCTCCCTCTCCGCCATTTTTGGCGGCCCTCAACTCCATGTTTTACTTCCAGAACTTCCATTCCATTTCACGTCATTTCTAGCTCAACGTTCTTCTCGTCAGTGTGTGGGCGAGCATTCCATTTACCGAAAGATTCCTTAACAAGTTAAAAGCTTTAATCAAAAACGCCTTAGATTTTTAGTTTTGGGTATAATTAACCTGTCCAAATGGATGGCTGACACAGACGTGTCGGTGATTGAAAGGATTTAGCATGATTATTGCCGCAGTTGTAGTTATTGTCCTTCTGGTTTTCTGGGCCATTAGCATTCACAACAACATCATTCGCGCAAGCAACAGGTGCGATAATGCTTGGGCAGCTATCGATACGCAGCTTCAGCGTCGTAACGATCTGATCCCTAATCTGGTCAACACCGTTAAGGGTTACGCAGCTCACGAGTCTAAGACTTTTGAGGCAGTTACTTCTGCTCGCGCTGCAGTCGCAAACGCTCGCACTCCTGAAGAGAAGATGCAGGCTTCCGGCACTCTTTCCAATGCTCTGACCAACCTGTTTGCTGTTGTTGAGAACTACCCAGAGCTCAAGGCTAACCAGAACTTCCTGGAGCTCCAGGCAGAGCTTACTGACACCGAGAACCGCCTCAGCTACGCTCGCTTGAGCTACAACGATGTTGTCATGAACTACAACAACATCATCGCTGTTTTCCCAAACAACCTTCTTGCTGGTGGACGTTCCCCACGTACAAGCTTCCAGGTTACCGACGAGTCCGCTCGTCAGGCACCAAACGTACAGTTCTAAAAACTGTTTCGTTTACACTTTGTACCAGTACAACCCGGTATCTGCATTTCCGCAGATACCGGGCTTTTTTGTGCGCAGCGTTACCTCGCGGATTGAGCTGGTCGTGCGCTGCTTGTAAGCCGTTTGACCGTTGTCCGCGTGTTTCTCGTACGCCGGATACAACCAAATCCGAGCAGCTAGATTATGTGAAGAGTCTTTACAGCCTCGCAGGAAAATCGTTAAAATAGTTACATCTGTGAATTGTCCTCGCAAGCACAATTCACGTTCTATTGGATGAAGAGAAAGGTCAGCATGAAACCTCGACCTCACAGTCGCTGACCTCTTGCGGTGTGCCGATTTGCACCGTGAGGGGTGAAATCGCAATGCAGTCCCCGTGGCAATTACGCAGAGTTTCTCGCCCAAAGCCACGCTTTAGTCTTCGGACGCATGTAAGGAGCACACATGATTTATCTTTCCCAGTTAATGGGTAATCCGGTTCTAGATTCAGAAGGCGAGAAGATCGGTTCTGTCTCTGACCTTGGAATTGCTACCGGAGAAGTTTTTCCTCGCATCACTTCCCTTGCTTTTATGGGCCCTGGCCGCACGCCAATGATGATTTCTTGGCGCAAGTATGTTGATACCTACGATGAGGATGTCATCAGGCTCAAGGTACCTTCAACTGAGATTCGCTTCTCGTACCTGCAGCCTAACGAAGTTCTTCTCGCCCGAGATATTCTAAACAAGCAGATTGTTGATACGCGTGGTATTCGTGTTGTCCGCGTAAACGATCTCAAGCTTTCCGATACCAGCTCAACGCAGCTTCGCCTCCTGGGCGCAGAGGTTGGCGCACGCGGTCTGCTGCGCAGCCTTTCTCCCCAGCTGGAGCACCTGGTCACGCGCATTGCGCGCGCCATGGGTCATCCCATGCAGGAGCGCATCATTGCGTGGAGTTACATGGACCTGGTTGAGCGCGACCTCTCCAACGTTAAGCTCTCCGTCTCCCACAAGACGCTGGACGAACTGCACCCTGCTGACGTCGCTGACATCATCGAGCGCCTGGACTCCCGCCTGCGTAGCCAGGTGTTTGCCCAGCTTGATGACGAGCAGCGAGCCGGCGCAATGGCAGAGTTCAACGACGACGCCATGGCAGTTGAGCTCATCGGTGGCCTAAACGAAAAAGAAGCATCTCGCATTCTGTCCGAGATGGACCCAGACGACGCAGCCGAGCTTGTCTCCGAGCTGAGCTACGACCGTGCCGAGAAACTTCTGCGCTTGATGGGCGTTAAGGAGCAGCGCGCTATTAGGCAGCTGCTGGGATATCGCGAGTACACCGCCGGCCGTATTATGACGTCTGAGGCGCTTTCTGTTCCTGAGGATCAGACCGTTGCATACGCCTTTGATCGCCTGCGCAACCTGGACGAAGACTTTGAGACCGTCCGCTACCTCTACCTTACTGATGAGGATGGTCGCCTGTCTGGAACCGTTACGCTGAACCGCCTGATTGTCTCCGAGCCAGAAACTCGTCTGGAGGAGATTGCTAATAAGAACCTGGTCACCGCCTCACCAGAGGACGACCAGGAGGACGTTGCTCGTAACATTGCAAAATACAACCTGCTGGCTATGCCTGTTGTTTCTGACGACAACCGCCTGTTGGGCATTGTTACCGTCGACGATGCTCTTGACGTTCTTGAAGAGGAGCACGCCGAGGACCTGCAGATTGTTGGTGGTGGCAGAGGCGATTCCGACTCTGGCGACCGTGGCCGCAACATTATTTGGTTCCTCCACCGCAACCTCTGGCTTTTGTTCTGGGTTGCCTCCGTTGTGATTGCTGCCTTTGTAGGAACAGCTGCAACATCTAATCCAACCATGGGTATTTTCGCAGCTCTTTGCACTATTACTATGCCAATCTCGCTGAACTTGAGCGAGAATACCGTCAACTACGTGACAAACTTCTTCCTGACAGATGACCCTGGCAGCGAAAAGTCTCCTTCTATCTTGGGCTTTGCCTTCCGCTCGCTTCTACTGGGTCTTCTGGTCAGCGGACTCATTTGCATCCTTGGTGCCGCAGCCCATGCCCTGCTAGAGGCTCTGTTCCACCCCTACGATCCAAATGCAGGCGTATTCTACGCCGCGCTCTTTGACCAGACCATTATTCAGATTTTTGGTGCAGCAGCTGGCTCTACGCTTATTTCCTTCCTGCTAACCCCAATTTTCTTGGCTGTACTTCGCCATCGTGAGGAGAAAAACCAGGAAACTTCAGGTCTCACGCTTACCCTGATTTCCATGAGCCTTTCGGTGGTGACATTCTTCGTCCTCTCTTACGCTCTCTCGCTTGTGAGCGTGATGTAAATGGCGCAAGAGAACGTAAAGGACGCGGTTGCAGAGCAGGGCGTGGTTGTAGAGCAGGGCACGCCCGCGGAGCTAGGCTCGGCCGCAGAGCTGGGTGCTGTTGTCGAGCAGGGCAAACGCGCATCTAAAGAGAAGGCTCCGGTCAACAAAAACAGCATCAAGTACATCTTGATGGCAATGGGTCCCGGTCTTCTCGCCGCATTTGCTGGTAACGACGCCGGTGGCATTGCAACCTACTCAAGCGCGGGCGCTACCTTTGGCTACTCGCAGCTGTGGACCGTGCCACTCATGTGCTTCCTGCTGATTGTAGTTCAAGAAACCGCAGCTCGAATGGGCTGTGTTACCGGTAAAGGTATTGCATCGCTGGTGCGTGAACGCTTTGGTATTCGCCTTTCCACACTGGCAATGGGCGCGCTGCTGCTCTCCAATATTGCTGTTACCTTCTCCGAATTCGCAGGTATTGCCTCCAGTATGGAGCTCTTTGGCATCCCAACGTACGTCTCGGTGCCTATCAGCGCCCTGATGGTGTGGCTTCTGACTGTTGGTGGATCGTACCGCCGCATCGAGAAGATTCTACTGGCAATTAGCTGCATTTTTGTCACATACGTGGTGGCTGGCGTGCTAGCTCAGCCAGACTGGGGCGAGGCTCTGCGCGTCACCATCATTCCGCAGCCTTCCGCCGAACCGTCATACATTTCTCTGTTGGTTGCAAATATTGGTACTACCATCAGTCCGTACATGATCTTCCTGGTTGCATCAAATGTTGTCGAGAAGAACCTTGATACCAGCGACATTCCTGCACAGCGTGCAGATAACGTTGCCGGCGCAATCCTGGCCGAGGTCATTACCTGGTTCATTATGCTGACCACCGGCGCTGTCCTCTTCCCTCGTGGTATCTCCGTGGACTCTGCTGCCGACGCTGCTCGCGCACTTGAACCACTTGCGGGTCAATACGCTAGTACCCTCTTTGCGCTGGGCATGGTTGGCGCGTCCTTCCTTGCAGCGTGCGTCCTGCCAGGCATTACCGCAAGCGCTATCTGCGAGGCATTTGGTTGGGAGCGCGGAGCCGACCGTAGCTGGCAGGAGGCCCCTGTTTACCACGGCATTATTACAACCGTCCTGGTCATTTCTGCGCTGGTTGTCCTGATCCCGGGCATGAGCCTCTTTGGCATCATGATGGCCGCCCAGGTCATCAACGGTATTCTGCTGCCGATTCTGCTTGTCTTTATGGTTATCATCGCGGCCGACAAACACATCATGGGCAAGTACGCCAACGGTCGCATCTGGAACGCACTGACCTGGTTTACCATTATCACCGTCATCATCCTGACTATTGTGATGTTCATCCTACAGGCCATGGGCTTGTAGCAAACATCACGCAACTCCGCTGACGCGCCAACTGCACGCGCTACCAGCGCAGATCCGCGACACAAAAATAGGGCGAGAAGATTGATCTTCTCGCCCTCTGTTTTATGCGTTTGTCTGCGCTTTATTACTTGCTTGCCTTGTCAAACTCGTCCTTGAAGTCAGAGAACATCTTGCCCATGCGGCCAAGCTGCATGCCAAAACTCTTAGCTGCCTTGTTAGCGGTGGCCTGTGTAGATGATTTGCTTGCAGACTTAGCAGCAGGCTTACTAGCTGCGCTCTTGTCAGCTGTGGTCTGCTCCTCCGCAGATGGCTTCTCGAGGCGAACATCCTCTGCAGCAACGGGAGCTGGGCGCTCGGAATCATCTTCTGCGTCGGGCTCGGTAGCATCTTCGATAGCACGCTTTGCCTTGGCCAGCGTCTTACCCAGGGCAAACGCGCCCTTCTCGGTGGCCTCTGCAACAGCCTTTCCGGCCTTAGCGGTAGCCTCAGAAGCCTTTGCGGCAGCTGCTGCGTAACCCTCGCCTGCCTTTGCAGCTAGACCGCCAGTGAGCTGGGCATCTGCTGCCTCATCGGAGAGGACCATTGCGCCGTTGGAGTAGCCTAGCAACCACTCAGGCTTGATGGCAAACGAACCTACCAGCGCTTCCGATCCAGCGCCGTCGCCCACAAGAAATGCCGATACCACGCCGGTAACCTGGTCAAACTCTGCGCCGCTCACGTAGCCCAGACTTTTTCCACTCTTAGTGCGAGCCTCCATGCCGTGCCACAGAATGCAGGTATCAAAGTCCAAGTTCAAACGCTTGATTGCCGCTTTATCAACGTTATTCTCGGGATCTTTTACGCAAAGCCCCTGCTCAATGGTCTCTAGAGACTCCAGCGTAACAAACGCGTCGTCCTGCTTAATCATGCCAGCAATATCGGGCTTCTGAACCATCACGCCCACTACCTGCGAAGGCTGGCCCTGTTTGAATGGGGCAAAAACCACGTTGTGGATTTTTCCCAGCTTGGAAAAACGCTCTTCTCCCGCGTGCTTGCCCTTTGTAGCAGGCTTTTTGGGGAGAAGGACCTTTGCGCCTAGGAGCTCGGTTGTTTTCACGTGAAACCTCTCTATAAAAAACGGGACGTCATAAGGCGTCCCGTCACATTGCTTGTAAGTGAGGCTTATGCCTCCTGGTAGCCCTCGCCAGCGTTCTCCTGGTCGTGAGACTCAACGTTCTCGATGCGAACTGCCTGGGCCTCAGCGGTTGTGGCGGTTGGCTCTGGAACAACAAAGGAATCTGCGACAACATCAGCTGCGTCAGCGACAGTGTTAGAAGCAGAGGTCACAGCATCAGAAAGCGACTCACGAAGCTGATCCATGCGCTCGCGAGCAAGGTCAACCTTTGCGCGGAGCTCGTCGGTCTTTGCGTCAACAGTAGGCTTGACCTCGTCAATCTTAGTGCTCACAACCTTAGATGTGCGCTCGTAAGAATCAAGTGCGGAATCCCATGCGTCATTGACAGCATCTGCAGCCAAAGCGCGAGTCTCCTCGCCGGAACGTGGAGCCAGGAAAAGACCAGCTACAGCGCCAGCAGCAGCACCAAAAATAGCGCCTAGAAAGAAACCAGCAGACTTCTTGCTCATAAGTACCTCCTGTTAAACAGCAAAACGCTGTACGTAATCATACCGCAATAAGGGCGTTTATCGAACGGGCTTTGAACGAGGAACGTTAATCATGTTCCAGTCGTCTGGGACGTCAGTGACCTCGGAGTCGTCTGTGGCGTCCTCGGCAGCTGTTGCCTCGGCAAGCTCGTCGGCGGTTATGGGCTCGGCGTCGGCAGCGGACTCAGCGACGTCTGCGGGCGCGACGGCGTCCTTGTCAGTTGCGTCGATGCCTGCGACCTCGGCGTTGTTCTCCTCAGCGTCTGCAACCTCAGCCTCAACTGCATCAGCAGCAGCTGCATCAGCGACGTCCTCGGAGGAGTTGTCGGCAACGTAATCCTCTGCGTCTATGCTCTCTGCCTGGGGTGCAGCGTCCGCCTCAGGTTCCGCGGAGTCTGCGAGCTCATCGGTCTTCTCGCCGTCAAGGCTCTGAATAAGCGCAACGAGGCCAGAGACGATTGCATTGATGTCCGGATCGGCGTCCTCCTGGTTGCCATATGCCCAGTTGAGGAGCCACACAGCGCTGGAAAGCGAGGCTGCAACCAGCACGTCGTCTGGACATGCGAGGATAATCTCGTAGAGGCCGCGACGCGAATCTACCAGGGAAGTCTTGCCAGAAGCAACGTCTCCTGCAAGGTTGGTCAGGGCCAGAAGCTCGACGGTCACGTGCTCAAGCAGGTGCGCAACCTCGGTGTCCTTGGCAACAAGGCCAAAGCGAGCGTCGGCGTCACCCAAGCACAGGTGCTCGGAGAGGCCAGGCAAAAGCTCAAGCACGCGCTCGGTTGCCTCAGCGTTTTCTGAGGTCAGACGTGGCGCTTTTGCCGAAAACTCAACGGTAGCGGTCAAGTTTTTGGGTCCTACCACAACTTTTTTGATAGAAATCAACTGCGCCATTTCAACCTCTTTCTATTGGTTCACTCTATTGTAATCATTCTTTTAGTTATTCATTTTCTGATGTGTCAGAGTTTTCGCCGGCTGGCTCAGATTCACCGTCTACCTGTGGTTCTGGTGCAATTACGCGCAGCAAAGAAAGGCGGCGACGGCGCATCGACTGCACGCGGAACGCGTAGCCATCCTTCTCAAACACCTCGCCCGGACGAGGCAGATGACCAGCCAAATCCAGCACAAAGCCCGCGATAGTCTCATACTCCTCGGACTCCCCAACCGGCCATCCAAGTTCATTCGCATCATTGAGCGAGAAACGACCATCTACCAGCCACTCTCTATCAGAAAGCTGCGTCAGGTACTTGTTGTCCGGATCAAACTCATCCTCAATTTCGCCGACAATCTCCTCGACGATGTCCTCGATGGTGATGACGCCGGCAGTTCCACCGTACTCGTCAACTGCGATAACCATCTGGTCACGACTTGTCTGCATCTCGGTGAGCAGCGGAATGATGTCTTTGGTATCGGGTACGTAGTCAGCAGAACGCACGAAGCGCGCGATCTTCTCGTCGCTAGCGTGCTGGTCAAGCGCCGGCTCCAGCAAATCTTTGATGTGAGCGATGCCCACGATGCGATCGATATTCTCGTGGTAGATAGGGATGCGCGAGAAGCCCGTCTGGCGCATGACGCGCAGGACCTCGGCGATAGTTGCAGTGTCCTCCATGGCGGTCATGTCAACGCGCGGGACCATTACCTCACGGACAACGGTGTCGCCCATCTCGATGACCTCGTGGATCATGGATTTTTCTTCTTCAGAGAGGTCCTCGGAATCCTTGACGATATAGCGGAGCTCTTCCTCGGTGACCTCTTGATGATCGTTGGTGGTATCAATGCCCATGAGCGTGGTAACCGCATCTGCCGAGGCAGACGTGATGAACACGAGCGGACGCACAATCTGCATGAACGCCTTCATAGGGCCGACGACTGCTTTGGCCACTGCCTCGGAGTTTGCTAGGCCAATGCTCTTTGGAACCAGCTCGCCGATGACCACGGAAAAGAACGAAACAATCAGCGTAATAGCCACGACGGCCAAAGGAAGCGCCAGGTCAGCGTGGACACCAATGCTAATAAGCCAAGTGCCAAATGGCGCAGAAAGGCTTGTTGCAGCAAATGCCGAGGACGCAAAACCTACCAGGGTAATTGCGACCTGGATTGTTGCGAGGAAATATCCGCGATCAGTGGCAATGTCAATGACAGCAAGGGCTCTTGGATCGCCCTCGTCCACGTCCGCCTCAAGTGCCGCGCGACGAGAGCTAACAATGGCCATCTCGGCCGCAGAAAAAAAGCCGTTTACCAGGGTAAGCAGCAGAGTTATTCCAATACTTAACGCAATGTCCATCGAGTGTATGGGCACCTACCTCTTCGAAGTTACTTTTTGTACAGACTATTGTACTCTAACGCGCTCTACCTTGTAGTCTTCAGGAATTTGACACAGTCTCGCCACGAAACGCCGGCCGTACGAGTAAGCGCGACTCGGGCGACAGCGGCATGATGACGCCAACTATACGTGCGGCGTGCTTTTCTCGTAACGTAAATCGCTTTTCTCGCGACTTTGACCGTCATTTTAATGGCGCAGTTCCCTGTTTTTCTGCGTCGATTCTGGTTAACAAGCAGTTCCTAATATTTTATGCAAGATTTTGAATAACTTGCCTAAATAATTCATCTATATGAATACGTAACATTTACGCCTAGAATTATGTACCCAAAACGGTAAAAAATGCGTTTAGTTGGGGTTGAAAGTTAAAAATTTGCCAAAATAACCCCAACTAAGACGATTTTTTACCGCGCTGAAAATTTTTATCAGGGCAAACGCAGTTACGTCTCAAAAAGTGGTGTAAGGCTATTTCCTTACTACCTTCTAGCCTACATTATGCCACCTCTTTACAAGCGTTAAAGTCACTATCAATTACTTGTAAGAGATGGTCGATAGTCTCTTGTGTACATGACTCTCTCTGAGGGAGTTCTTCAAAGAGAAGAGAGTGCTTGTCCATGAAGTGCGTTGCTACAAACCACTCTTCGTTTTGATTGATACATACCGCTCCTACAAGGCGAAGCATTGCTTGTTTTAAGGGAAATACTCCAACGACACGTGTGCGCTTCTTTATCTCTTTGTTGAGTCTTTCACAGAGATTGTTTGTACGTATCCAGTGAGCGTGTTCTTTTGGAAAGTCTAGGTAGGTCAGTACATATGGCTCTGACTCTTCTAGAAGATGTGCTCCTCTTGGATCTATCTTTTCATATATCTCATAGAGGTGCTCAAAGCCTGTACGTACTAACTCGCTATCAGTAGCTTCAAAGGTATGTTTCATAGCAGCAATAACTGCTTTGCCCTGAGCTTTTGTTCTACATCTATCAAAGACATTTCTCTCTAAGTGACAAAGACAGTTTTGCCAGGCAGCGCCTGTGAGCACCTCACCGATTGCTCTTACAAGACCTGCATGGGCATCAGAGATAACAAGTTTGACGCCACTCAGTCCTCGCTCTTTCAAAGAGATAAGAAAGTCTTTCCAGGACAGATAGGACTCTGTATCTATACATTCAAGCCCTATGATTTGTCTTTTAGCTTCTGTGTTTACAGCTATAGCAATAACGACAGCACGCTTGGTTGTATGTCCTGCTTCTCTTATAGGAATATAGGTTGCATCAAGCCAAAGGTAAGGCCATCTGTCAAAAGACAAAGAGCCGTGTCTTAAGTCATCTACCTCTTCATCTAAAGACTTAACAAGTCTCGAGACTCTACTTCTGCTGATCTTTTCAACACCAAGCTCACTCAGTGCTTTTTCTACCTTACGGTTTGAAATACCCAAGGTCCACATATCACAGATACAGCTTGCAAGGGCTGTATCACATCTGCTCCACTTACTTACGATATCGTCAGGAAAATAGGTTCCTTCACGGAGCTTAGGAATTTTTAAAGTAAGAGTTCCAACTGAAGTTACCAGCTTTCGCTCACGGTATCCATTGCGAACACAACCAAGCTCTTCTACTTGCTCAACCATTACGGTATTTACTAAGTCTTCAAGTAGTGTTCGTGCCATACCATTGAGATCTAATTTGTGATCTTGGGTGTAGGTGAGCTCAGTTTCGTGTAAAGTTTGCATTGCGGTTATTTCCTTTCTGAATTGGTTTTAGCGACTATATTGTAGGAAATAACCGCACTTCTTTTAAATGACTGAAATGCTTGCTTACACCACTTTTCGGGACACGACCGCAAACGCTATATGCAGAAATGTGTATTCCCCAACTAAACGGCTTTTTTACCACTTCAAGGTCAATTCAGGGTCACTTCAGATCACTTCGGGGTCAATTCGGGGTCACTCTGGGTCATTTGCATCATTCTTGCCCAGTTGGTTTCCTTAACAGTAAAAGGTCCTCACATTCGACTGGATGTGAGGGCCTTGGTCTTGCTAAATTTACCGCTAGATTAGAGCTGCTTGCCAGCCTCGACCAGGTTCTTGACCTGCGCACGAACAGCATCCAGGTCCTCGTCGGAAGGAATCCAACCGATAGCGTGAACAGGCAGTGGCATGGTGAACTCTGCTGCCTCAAGCTCGGCCTGAACCATCTTTGGTCCAAGTGGAGCCCAACCGTAAGAACCAAATGCAAAACCAATACGGTGGTCGTTCTTTGGAGATAGACCGCTCATATAGGTCAGGAACGAAGAAACGGTAGGCAGGAACTTAGAGTTCAGCGTAGGCGAACCAACGCAGACATACTTGGAATCCAAGAAGTGATACATGACGTTGGAGATGTGAGTCTCTTTAAGATCGATGAGCTGAGCAGGAATGCCTTCAGCCAGGAAACCGTCCAAGAGAGCGTGAGCCATCTTGTCGGTTGAACCCCACATGGAGTCGTACACAACCAGGGCTTTCTCCTCAAGCTTGCCGGTAGTCCACTCCTCGTACTTGGAGATGATATCGGCAATGTGGGAACGCCATGCAACGCCGTGAGCTGGGGCGATAATATCGATGTTCTCCAGACCAATGCCCTTAACTGCGGTAACAGCAGAGTCAGCCTGACGACCGTAAGGAAGAACGATGTTTGCGTAGTACTTGCGAGCCTGCTTCATAACCTCGCAGTAGTCGGACTCGTCTTCAAAGCGAGTGGTTGAAGCGTAGTGCTGACCAAATGCGTCGTTGGAGAAGAGGATTTTATCGTAGTCGGAATACGTGACCATGTTGTCTGGCCAGTGGACCATTGGGGTCTGCACAAAGGTCAGGGTGCGCTTACCAATGTTGAGCGTATCGCCCGTCTTTACGCCGTTGACGTTGATATTCTCGCCATAGAAAGCCTTGAGCTCCTTAACGCCCTGAGGTGCGCTTGCGTAGACCTCGGCGTTTGGCGCGAGCTCCAGAATGCGAGGAACGCTGCCGGAGTGGTCCATCTCAATGTGGTTGCAGATCAGAACGTCAATCTTTGCTGGATCGATGATGCTCTTGATGCGCTCGACCAGCTCCTCGGAGAATGGGCGCTTGACGGTGTCAATGAGCGTGACCTTCTCGTCCAGGATAAGGTATGCATTGTAGGTAATGCCCTGCTCAGTGGTGTAGCCGTGGAACTCGCGAGCGTTCCAGTCAAGGGCGCCTACAAAGTAGACATCGGGTTTGATTTCGACAGAACTAAGCATGTGTCCTCCAAAGACCACAGTGCGAAAATTTGACACTACAAGAATATCATTTGCCGGCTGGTGAGTGTATGTTCACGTAAACTTTCCAGATAACTTTAACCCAATAGATTATAAGAAGTTGAGTTATGACTATCTACATTTCCTGTAATGGATAGTAAAAATAAGGGCTATTACCACAAGAGTAATACAGCCTAAACCAACATAAGTTGTTCCAAATCCTGAAAAGTCTAAGGCAATTCCAATTAATGGATCCGAAACCACTGATGCGATTTCTTCAATCTGATTTGATACGGAGAGTAATGTTGCGCGATTATTCTCTTCAGCGATTAAATTCATTTGATTGTTTATCAAAATACTTAAAGTGGTTGAAAATAAATTAATCGCTACATAAGTAAAAATACATACGTATATACTTGGGATTAGCCCAGCGCATAACATCAAGATCGCAATCACGGAAAGAATAGCTAAAATAACGAGAAATTCTACGTTTCCTGAAAACGCAATACTATCTTCAGCAGATTTCTTATGAGAATCTTTAAATGTTCTTACTATCTTTGCCGTAAGCCTTGAACCAAAAAACTCGCCTAAACTTGCAGCAGCGGTAACGATTCCTAAGAACTTTATATCAAATCCCATACTGGTTAAATTTGGGGCAATAAACTGGCTGTAATTACTAACTAAAATTAATGAAATTGTTGAAACTGTACAAAGCGAAATAAATATATTTGTTTTCACAATCTTTATAAGCTCCTGAAAAAATGTTTGTACATTTTCTTTCAGATTCAATAAACAAACCGATATTTTGACCGGCTACAGAACAAAATCAATCTACACAATGCCGCTCAAAATGGCCAACGGCACCCTGCTCGGCATTCTGCAAATCTTTTTTCAGCTGCTCGATTTTCTGCGAAGTTTCCGCATCTGCCGATTGGAAACGCTGTTCCTGCTCGTTCAGTTCGGAACGGATGGCCTGATTTCTTTCCTGCCAATCCTTTTCTTTGTTTTGAATGGTGTTTTGCAGAAAGGCGATTTGGTCGCGCAGATTCAGACGCTCGCGTTCCAACAGTTGCAGCTGGTGCTCTTGAAACTGGAGTTTTTCGCTCAGTTCGTCATTGCTGCCGCTATTTTGCGCGGCCAAATCCGCAACTTTGGCGTGCTGTTCGCGCTCTGCCGCCAGCTGCCGGGTTTTCTGTTCCAACTCCTGCTGCACGCTGGCTAATTTTTGGTTCAACTGCGTATTTTCGGAACCGGTTTGTTGCAGTTTCAAAACAAGCTCTTGAATACGGCTTTCCAACTGTTTAAATGCTTGATTCATTCAAAATCTCCGTTTTTGGAAGTGCAGGCTGCTTTTGGGAGTTGCTGCGGTTATTCGCTTTTC
>CALHQT010000172.1:0-14319 GCA_938038135.1 uncultured Atopobium sp. | reverse complement strand
AATTCCATTCGTTCTAAGATTTCTGCTGCTAAAAACGCCCTTTTGTATCCCGATGATGTAGAGACGCAGGCAGCAAGTCCTATGGATCACGTGGTAGCCCGCGTGTATCGTGCGCTCCAGACTCGTTTGGATAAAGCCAATGCCATGGACTTTGATGACCTTCTGGTTAAGGCGTTTGAGCTGCTCTCCAAGTATCCTGACGTGCTTGCTAAATACCAGGAGCGTTTCCGCTACATCAACGTTGACGAGTATCAGGATACTAACGGCGTTCAGTATGCTATCACCAAGCTCTTGGCATCTAAGTATCGCAACCTTATGGTCGTTGGTGATGATGACCAGTCCATTTATTCATGGCGTGGCGCAGACATCAAGAACATTTTGGCGTTCGAGAAAGACTATGAGGAAGCGGTTGTTGTTAAGCTGGAGCAAAACTACCGCTCAACTGGACATATTTTGGCGGCTGCCAACGCAGTTGTTGCGCACAATTCTCACCGCAAGCCAAAGCGCCTCTTCACCGATGAAGGAGATGGCGAGAAAATCCAGGTGTATCAGGCATCTGATGAGCGTGATGAGGGTGCATGGATTGGCTCCGAGATAGAAAAACTGCACGATAAGGGCACGTCGTACGACAACATTGCCGTGTTCTATCGCACTAATGCACAGTCTCGTATTCTTGAAGATATGCTGCTCAGAGCTGGTGTGCCTTACAAGATTGTTGGCGGCACTCGATTCTTTGATCGCGCAGAGATTAGAGACGTTATGGCCTACCTCAAGGTTGTTGTAAACCCCGATGATGATATGGCTGCTTTGCGCGTTATTAACACGCCTCGCCGCGGTATTGGCGCAACAAGCATTCAGAAAATTCAGACGTATGCACTGTATAACGGTCTGTCGTTTTTCTCGGCATGTGAAGCATGTGTGATGGAGGAGAGCCTTCTTACCGCAAAGGTAAGAAATGCGCTGGTAGAGTTCACGTCAGCTATTGAGCATGGCCGCCATATTGATGGTGAGCTTGATGAGGTTGTAGAGGCAATTATTGACCGCTCAGGTCTTATTCGTGCACTTGAGGCGGAGCATACCATTGAGGCTGACGGACGTATCGAGAACATTCGAGAGTTCTTTGGTGTTGCAGCAGAGTTTGATGAGTCACACGATGACGTTGAAGAAACGCTTGAGAGTCTGCAGCAGCTCAGAGAAGCTGGAGCACTTGATGCGCAAGATGCAGCTTCGCTGAGTGAGGCTGGTTTTGATGCTGCTACCGGCGCACTCGCTGGTGCTACTGCTGTAGAGACGGCTCCTGCGCCTCAGGAGGAGAGTTTGCATCCACAGGTTATGGCAGAGAAGCTCCCAGCCTTTATGGAATGGCTGGCGCTTCGCTCTGACCTGGATAGCTTGGATGGTTCTACCTCTGCAGTAACACTCATGACCATTCACGCTGCAAAGGGTCTGGAATTTCCTGCAGTTTTTGTTGCTGGTATGGAGGAGGGAATCTTCCCTCATGCAAATTATGAGGCAGAAGCAGCTCAGTTAGAAGAAGAGCGCAGACTTGCCTATGTTGCTATTACGCGTGCGCGCAAGCGTCTGTATTTGACGTACGCATCTACCAGAAGGACTTACGGCTCTGTTCAGGCAAATCCTGTATCGCGTTTTGTGGGAGAGATTCCTCAAGAGCACGTAAAAGCTATTGGTGTTGGTTCTGCAGGTTTTTCTGGAGTTGGTTGGGCAAAGCGAGGAGACCGTCATGGAACCTTTGGCTCTGGTCGCGGCTCCGAGGTCTACGGTGGAAACGTTTTTGGTTCTCGCACGCGTTCTACCGGCGGTGCTCCAGCTCCACGTACAGCTCCTATTCAGAAAGACCCAGCCCGCGCTTCTGCAAGTTTTGCTGTGGGAGACCAGGTTTCTCACAAGACCTTTGGCCCAGGCGTTGTTTTAGCAGTTCAGGGCGATACTATTGAGGTCAAGTTTACGCGTACTAATAAGACAAAGAAGCTCATGAAGGGCTTTGCTCCGATTGTAAAAATTGAGGGATAGCATGGTGTTAATGCATGACGGCTTGATCTTGGGCCTCACTCCACAAGATTTTATTTTCAGAGTAGTTACTTTTGTAATTGTGTTTTTCATTGCATTTTTGTCTGAGCATTTTGCAATAAAGCTCTCAAGAAAGGCCTTGGATTCATCTAAACTGCCGTCGGCATCTATCTTTGTCAACATATTGCGCGGAGTTATCTGGGCGTTTGCTATTCTCGCGGTATTGCAGCCTGTTTTTGGTATTCAACCAACAGCGTTTGTAACCGCCTTGGGAGTTACCTCCATTGCCTTGTCTTTTGGCCTGCAGGACACCATTTCTAACCTGGCGGGAGGCTTGGGCCTTATGCTGGGAGGTGTAGTTAAACCTGGAGATCAGGTAAGCATTGGAACTATCTCCGGTGAGGTTATTGATATGAATTGGCGCTCTACCATAGTTCGTGCTCGTGGAGGTAGGGTAGACATCATTCCTAATTCAGTACTTAATAAAACAGCACTTGCGCATCGTACCAGGTGGGATATGACAGAGGTGCCCATTACTATAGTGCTTAAACCAACCGTTGATCTGAATGCGGTAACGCAAGAAATAACAGAAATTGTTCAAGAGGTAGTTGCACCTCAGCTCGATAGAACACTTCCTATTGAGGTTGAAGCATCAAGCATTGCTGAGACAGGCATCAAGGTAATCATTCATGTTCACGTCAAAGATGATGCAAACGAAATGAGTGTACGAGACAAAATTGTAAGAGCCCTGGCTGGTTCTAGTTGGCTTGCAGGAGTAGGAGCTTAATATGAAAATTGGAATTATCGGAGCCATGGAGCCAGAGGTTGCGCTACTAAAAGCGCAGATGACCGTTGAGCGCACGTATGATCAGGCTCGTATGCAATTTGTTGAAGGTCTTTTGGGAGATGTTCCTGTTGTTGTTGTACAGTCGGGAATTGGCAAGGTTAATGCAGCAGCATGTACACAGATCCTGATTGATACGTTTGCAGTAACACATGTTATTAATACTGGTATTGCAGGGCTTTTAAACCCTGAGCTACAGGTTGGGGATATTGTTATCTCCTCAGATTTAGTTCAACACGATATGAACGTTGGTCCTCTCAATTTTGCCGCTGGTCAAATTCCAGGTCTTCCGGTTTTCTCGTTTACAGCAGATGAGGGTCTTGTTGAACATGCTCTTGCTTCGGCCAAAGAAGTAGCTCCTCAACTGCAGGTTATTTCTGGCCGCGTTGCTTCAGGAGATCAGTTTGTAAGTTCATCAGAGTTAGCAGACCACATCTACACAACGTTTGGTGCTGACTGTTGCGAGATGGAGGGTGCCTCAATTGCTCAGGTTGCTTGGCTTAACCACACACCGTTTGTGGTGATTAGGCTTATGTCCGATAAGCCTGGCACTACTTCAAGCGTTGATTATTTGACGTTTGAGCGTGAGGCTTCTGAGCGCTCTGCCAGAATTACTGCAGCTATTATCAAAAAGCTTGCCTAGTAACCTGAGGTGTCCTTTTGAGGCAACTCTTCTGGGTTAACTGGGTAGCTCTTCCGGGTCAGTTTGCATTTTTCATAAGAGGGAAGTCAGGGCGTAAGAAACAACTTGCGCTGATTTAGCTATTCGAATGTTTTAAACATAATTGAACGATATTTCGATTATAATTGTCCCGTTATGAAAGTGGTTTGAAAGGTACCGAATGATAACCCTCGGACACTTTTTTGAGATGATGGTTGCCAATCCGTTTTTGGCCCTCGTCATTGTCCTTGTTTTTGGATGCATTTTTGTAAATGGTGCAACCGACGCGGCTAATGCTATTGCAGAGGCTGTTGGAACTCGTTCAATTAAAGTTAACCATGCAATTATCATGAGTGTTGTATGCAACTTTGTTGGTTTGGTGGCTATGTGTCTCATTTCAACTGCAGTTGCAGACACAATTTTGGGTATGGTTGACTTTGGTAGTAATAACCATGAGGCTCTTGTTGCTCTTGCCGCAGGCTGTGTTGGTATTGTTACTTGGGCAGTAGGAGCTTGGGCTTTAGGTATTCCAACTTCTGAGTCACACGCCCTTATTGCAGGTCTCACCGGTGCAGCACTTGCAATTCATGGTGATTTTGGTGCAGTTAACTGGGGCGAGTGGAGCAAGGTTTTAATTGGTCTGCTTTTCTCAACCACACTGGGTTTTGCCGCTGGTTGGATCATTGTTAAAGCAATCAACAAACTTTGCGTAAACGTTGATCGACAGCGCGCTGATGAGATGTTTGGTCATTTGCAGGTTGTTGGCTCAGCATTTGTTGCGGCTATGCATGGTGCACAGGACGGTCAGAAGTTCATGTCCATTGCCATGCTTGCAATTGCGCTTTCTGCTGGTCATGGAGCTGCTGGAGCAGATGTGTTCCCGCTCTGGCTGCAGGTACTGTGTGCTGCTCTTATGTCTATCGGTACTGCAATTGGCGGAAGAAAGATTATTAAAAAAGTCGGAATGGAAATGGTAAAGCTTGAGCGTTATCAGGGCTTTGCCGCGTCCTTCTCGGCCTCTGCATCTTTGCTGCTTTCCACGCTAACCGGACTTCCTGTTTCAACGACACATACAAAAATGACTGCCATGATGGGCGCAGGCGCTGCAAAAAATATTCGTTCAGTTAACTGGGGCGTTGCAAAAGAAATGGTTGCAGCTTGGGTATTTACGTTCCCTGGCTGCGGACTCATTGGTTTTCTTTTTGCAAAACTGTTCCTGATGATTTTCTAAGTACGTATAACTGTCTTTTACGAGTTCTATTGAACCACTCAACTTTATTGGAGGATTCATGCTAGGTAAGCCAAAAGAGGACGTCTTCTACACCATGTTCCGCGAGTTTGGCGACAAAATTGTAGAAACCGCTGAAGAGTATGCGGTCATTATGGAAGGCTATCCTGAGACTGCCGCGCGTATTCCTCAGATGAAGGTTTACGAGCGCGAGTGTGACGAGAAGGTCCAGCACATTATGAAGGAGCTTTACGCTTCCTTTGTCACTCCATTTGAGCGCGAGGACATCTCCGATTTGGCGCTTCGTCTTGATGACATTGTTGACGGAATGAATTCTGTTGCAGAGCGTCTTGACCTCTTTAACGTTGACGACACTCGTAAAGAGGCTATGCAGCTTGCTGAGCTTACCCTTCGCGCATGCAAGACGGTCCAGGAGATGCTGAGCGTTCTGAGCGATTACAAGAAAGATCCTACCGTTATGGAGAAGGCTATTGCCGTTGGTCACGTTGAGGACGAGGGAGACCTTATTTACCACAACGCTCTCTCTCGCTTGTTCCGTGATGAAATGCCTGGTCGCCACACCGTTGCTTGGCTTCGTATTTTTGACCGCATGGAGACTGTTCTGGATTCTTGTGACGACGCGGCGGGCGTTGTTCGCTCCGTTGTTATGAAGAACGCTTAAGTTCGTTTTCTGCTAACGGTATATACAGACTAAAAACTGCCTTCCGCCGGGAGGCAGTTTTTATATTCTCTTTTTGTCCGGTATTGGGGTTAAACTGTTTATATAAAAGAAAGTGGAGGTGCCATGAGCGGCTTCAAGCGTTTTTGCTACATACTCTATGTTCTTGCAAGTGCATTTGTATTTTTAGCTCTTGCCTTAACGTGGTTTGGTCCTTGGACACATCAGGCAACTAATCTCTTGTTTACCAAGCCCTACCTTATTGCTCTTAACGCTTGTGCGGCTATTAGCATCTTTGGTCTTGTTGTGGTGTTGTTTAGAGCTCTATTTATTAGAAAAACAGTAAAGCTCACGGTTGCCACTGTTGAGGGCGGAACAATTTCTGTCACTAAAGATGCCATTTCTTCTCAGGCAGCCTATATTATTGAAGAAGATGGAACTTGCCTTGCACACCGTGTTAACGTGCAGATTTCTAAGAATAATTCTGTAGCTGTACAGATTGATATTCTCCCCAAAGAGCCTGTTGATGTCACTGCAAAGGGCTCTGAGTTCTATAACGCTCTTCAGTCTGGTCTTGCTATCGTGTGCGGACCTTGTGTTTCTAGCATCAATCTTTCGTTCATCAAGCCAAAGTCCTTCTCGCCAAAAGATGAAGAAGGTGCGTCTTTGTCTCAGTCAAAAGAGGTTGTGCCAGAACCAGAGATTGTAGAAGAGCAACCTTACGAGCAACCTTCTACTCAAGCTGCTACTCAACAGACTGGCAAAGACATTCGATTGAGTATTTCAGAGCCAGATGCAAAGGAGGTCACGGACAATGGATAAAAGCTTCTTTCAGAAGATGCAGGAGAAGTGCAAAAAATACGTCGTTGACCATCCAGGTGCCATTATTGGCGGATTTTTAGGCCTCTTATTTGCAATTCTTTTGTTTACGTTTGGCCTTTTTAAAATGCTAGTTGTTGCATTGTTTGTACTGGTAGGAGTTGCCATTGGTCAGATCTTTGACGGAAAGGCAACAATTTTGGCAAAGATTCGTTCCTTATTTACGGATAGAAATTAGATAGGAGAGAGCTGTGGCAGAAGAGCTTACTAATTCGCAAGAGACCACCTCTGAAGAAATTGTTCCTGCAGAAGAGACAACAGATGTTCCTTCCGATGCAGATCTTGAGGATACAGACTCTCTTACCTTCTCTGGTGGAGTTGTCGAGAAGATCGTCTCGTTGGCTCTTCGTGATGTCCCTAACGTGGTGGGTGCTCGTGGAAACTGGCTTAACAGGGTTCAAGATGTACTTGGTGCATCTGATACGGCTAAAGGTGTCACTGTTGAAGTGCAGCCTGATAGTTCGCTAATTGTTACCGTGTCTGTTCTTATTAAATATGGTTCTTATGCACCTCAGATTTTTGAAGACGTTAAGCGTACGATTGTCGAGAAAATCACCGGTATGACAGGCCTTGAAGTTTCTGGTGTTAACCTGCGAATTGAAGATGTTTTGACCGAAGAAGAATACGATCGCCTAAAACATCGCCCAGAAGAGCCTGAGCAGCTAGACAAAGAAGAGTAAAGTACGCTAAAGTTGTACTGTTTTACGCTTTTATAGTAATTGTTTTATTGTTTTGTCACTACAAGCTCCCTAAGCGCAAGGAGTTTTGCCATGAAAAGGCTTTCACGTTGGAGCATGGCGATTGTTGCTACGTTTGTGCTAGCACTCTCGCTCATTGGAGGACTTGCAAAGCAAGCATTCGCAGACACCACCCCTGTTACCTCAGAGGCTGAGCTGCTGGCTGCTATTGCTGCTGCTCCAGCAGATGGTTCGCAGACTATCGTTCAGGTAAATGCGGACTTTACCATTACTGCTCCAGTCCAGGTTCCAGCTAATAAGAACATTAGGTTGATGGGTACTGGAACTATCACAAGTGCCATGACCGGCTCTAATTTCTATATGTTCAAGATTGCTTCTGGCGGCGCAGTTACTCTTGATGGCGCCACCATTGATGGCAACAACACTGCATTTGCCGTTGAGAACCGTGGTAGCTTTACCTTGCTTCGTGGCGTTATTAAAAACGGTAAGGCAAAACCTACACCTGGAAATAACGGCGTAGTTCTTACTACTGGCGCTGGTGCAAAATTTGTTATGGCTGGCGGCACCATTCAGGACAGCACGGTTGACAATGCTCTTGGTGGTGCAGTCACTGTTGCAAATGGTGCAACGGGTGAGCTTCGTGACGGTACTATTCAGAATACCACTCTTACCAATCAGTACTCTGGTAGCGTTTTGGTAAGAAATGCAGATTTCACTATGACTGGCGGAACCATCACTGGTGGCGATGCTTCTTCTACCATTAATTCCTCTAGTGGCAAAACTTCTCCTAACATTAATTCTTCTGGTGGTCTAATGCTCTATGCCTTGGATTCAAACGGTGAGACAACAACAGCCACTATGAGTGGTGGATATATCACTAACAATAAGGCTGTTGATGGCGCTGGTGTCCACGTTTACGCAGGTAATCCTAACTTTAATGATTCTAAGTCTAAGGCAGACTTTACCTTCAACGGTGGCTCTATTACTAATAATGTTGCTTCTGAGTCCGGTGGCGGTATCTACGTAACTTGGAACGGCAACGTTGTCATGAACAACGGTATTATCAAGAACAATACCGCTGGTATTGCTGGTGGCGGTGTAGCAACATACGATCAATTTGTAGGCGTTGTTAGAGGACAGAAGGTTCCTTACTCCAGGGTTGGTGCTCCATGGAATAACTGGCCAAATATTTACCGCGCTGGTTTTACCATGAACGGTGGTTCTATTGAACAGAATAAGGCTACTAGTAACCGTACTAATGAGCTTGGCGATAAGGGCGTTGGCGCTGGTGTTTATATTGCATCTGCTAATGTAACTCTTAACGCGGGCGAAATTATTAATAACACTGCAAACGATCAGGGTGGCGCAGTTTACGTTGCTTCTGTTCCTTATGTTGTCCACATTAATAACGCACTTATTAAAAACAACACCGCAACTGTTATTGGTGGTGGTGCTTGGTTCTGTCCAACCGGTGTAGCTGAATTCCACTCCAAAAATGGCGTAGCATTCTTCAACAACACTGCAAATGGCGCTGGTGATGAGATTGCAACCGTTCGCGGTGCAGGTGAATCTGCCGGCGCAACCATTTCTGATTACATGCTTGGTGGCGCTTCTGCACACTGGACTAAGGATGGCGCTGTTACTATCAACCTTCCTTCAATCCTTGGTGAAGCTGATCCAGCTGCTGCACGTCATACTACTGAAGAAGTAAGTAATATCGTTAACAACACCGATATGCTTGCGCTTGAATCCAACCCACGTCATGAGTCAATTGCTGCTGCACAGAATAAGGCTAAGTTGCTCATTTATGGCAACACTGCACAGCGTGGTGGTGGCATTGGTTCTAACGGTACCGTTATTACTGGTGAAGAGGGTACTCAGGATGTAACCGTTAAGAAGGTTTGGGATACTTCTGCAAACCCAGATGCAGTTATTCCAGAGACGCTTACTGTTTATCTAAAGGCAGATGGATATGTTGTTGACTCCGTTGAGCTTTCTGCAGCTAATAACTGGGAGCACACCTTTACCGGACTTCCTGACAATGTAACTTTGACCTTTGAGGAGTCTGCTCCAACTGGTTGGACTGCTCAGACTCCTGAGGTTAACGGTAACGTTACTACCTTAACCAATAAGGCCGATGCTCCTGTAACTCGCGATGTTCCAGTAACCAAGGTTTGGAATGGTACAAAGAAGGATTCTGTAACCGTTCACCTGCTTGCTGATGGTGTTGACACTGGTCAGACCCTTGTCCTTTCTGAGGCAAACAATTGGACCGGTTCATTTGTTGGTGTAAATCTTTACGCAGCAGATAATCACGTCATTGCTTACACCGTTTCTGAGGATGCTATTGAGGGTTACACTTCTGAGATAACTGGTGATATGGCTAATGGCTTTACCATTACCAACACCGAGACTCCAGTTACCCCAACTCCAACTCCAGAGAAGCCTGGTAAGAAGCGTAAGCACCGCACACCTGATACAGGCGATGCAAGTGTTGTAGCTATGGTTGCGTTTGCTACAGTTGGTGCTGGCTTTGTTGGTGTTGGAGCATATGCTCGCACTCGTAAAGAGCAGTAAGTAACATACATTCACCTTGTATGCAGATCCCCCACTTTCATAGAAAGTGGGGGATCTTTGTTAGAAGGACAATTTCTAGTTTTAACTGGGGATGTTTACGTTCGCCGAATTTGCCAACCGTTTAACCAATAAGAGTGTTCTTCTCGCCAGGAGAAGTTAGAGAAGAACGACAATACTACTAGGTGGATAGTGAGTATCTGCATGAGTACCTTATTGGAGGTTGTTATGGAGCTCAAAGCTGATAAAAAGGTAATTGTCGAGCGTAATAACAAAGTTGTATATGACAACGGAGACACAGTTGTTAAGGTGTTCAGCGGAAGCAAACCTTCTGCTGATATTCTGAATGAGGCTTTAAACCTCACTCGTGCTGAACAGGCCGGTATTAACGTTCCAGCTCTTGCAGAGATCAGTAAGGTTGGTAATTGCTGGGCTGTTTCAACCAGAAAAGTTGAAGGCAAAACAATTAGGCAGCTGATTGAGGAGCATCCAGAAAAAGAGGATGAGTACCTCAATAAGTTTGTTGATATTGAGCTGGCCATCCACGCTCATAAGGCGCCACTTCTGACTCGCCAAAAAGATAAGTTCACCCGAATGATTAATAGTATTCCAGACATTCTTGATGAGGCTACAAGGTATGAGCTTCTGCTTAAGCTTGACGGTATGAAGCCTCACACTAAGGTCTGCCACGGTGACTTTGTTCCTTCCAACGTTATTCTCGCCGAGGATGGCGCTCCTGTAATTCTTGACTGGGCCCACGCAACACAGGGCAACGGCGCTGCAGACTGCGCTACAACGTATCTGCACCTGCTTCTTCATGGTGATGAGGAGCTTGCCGAGAAGTACATCAATCTTTATTGCACCAAGCAGGGCTGCACGCGTCAGTATGTAAACGAATGGCTTGGCATTATTGCTGCAGCAGAGCTTGCGCGCGGTCGTGTAAAAGAAACAGAGTTCCTGCTTAAGTGGGTAAATGTTTTTGATGCAATGTAGTTGGTTACAAGAACTTTAAACTAGCTGAGAAGAGCCTCGTCAGGGGCTCTTCTTTTATTACACTTCTTGCTGTTACATAAAGAAGCACAAGGAGTTGGCTATGTACGATATTGATCCAAAGCAAACCACCGCAAATTCAGAAAATAAGAAATCAAAGCTTGAACGTATGAGTGCAGGTGAGTGGTGCGGCGGTGAAGCTGATGCAGAACAAAGCGCAGCTTTTTGGCGTGCTAAGGATCTTGCCTGGGAGTTTAACCAGACTCGCCCAAGCGATAAAGAAAAGTGTCGTCAGATTTTGACCGAACTTCTCGGCGAATTGGGAGAGGGAAGCGCAGCAGTTTCTCCTTTTCATGTTGACTATGGCTTCAACATCAAGATTGGTCCACACAGCTTTATTAACCACGGTGCATACCTGATGGATTGCGCGCCTATCACTTTTGGTGCTCATAGTTTTGTGGGCCCTCAGTTTAAGGCGTACACCGTTCAGCATCCTTTAGACGCCGAGGAGAGAAACGCTTGGTATGAGCGAGCTTTGCCTATTACGGTAGGGGATAACTGCTGGTTTGGTGGAAATGTAACGGTGCTTCCTGGTGTAACTATTGGCAATAACTGCGTTATTGGTGCTAATAGCCTGGTTACTAAAGATATTCCAGATAATTCTCTTGCTGTTGGCTCTCCCGCAAAGGTCGTACGTCAAATTACCGAGGCAGATAAGATGGGACTTAAAGAACTTCTGGGTTAGCCGGCCTTTTAGGGGATTGTTTAACTATTTATTTGATGTTAGAGGCGTCCGCGCTATAATAATTGTAACGGGGAGCTGGGAAATGGCCTGGCTGAGAGGCAGCACCTTATGCTGCGACCCATAAACCTGATCTGGGCAATGCCAGCGTAGGGAGCCAATGCCGTCCTTACGTACTATAAGAAGGAGGGCATATGAAAAAACTTTCTCAGTTTGCATTGCAAGCCATATCCCTTACTTCTTTTCTTGTGCTTTGGCAGCTTGTTATTGTTGCAGGAATTATTCCAAATTACCTTGTTCCAACTCCTGTTCAGGTTGTATTTGCGCTGGTCAAGGATTTTCAGCTTCTTCTGACACATACCGGGATTACGCTTCTAGAATCCCTTATTGGCTTAGCCATTGGAGTTTTTATTGGCTTTGCGCTTGCGGTTCTTATGGACTTCTTCAAAACGCTGGACAAGCTGCTCTCTCCACTTGTAACTATTTCACAGACTATTCCTATTGTGACCATCGCGCCGCTTTTGGTGCTTTGGCTGGGGTATGGCCTCTTGCCAAAGATTGTTCTTGTGGCTATTTCAACGTTTTTCCCCATTACCGTAGCGCTGAACTCGGCATTTAAATCAATTGATCCCGATATGGTTGACCTGATGACCACCATGGGAGCTAGTCGTGTGCAGATTTTTTGGCATGTCAAGTTGGCTGCTGCTGCACCACAGTTTTTCTCGGGACTCAAAATGAGCGTGACCTACGCCGTAATTGGTGCGGTAATCGCAGAATGGCTGGGAGGCGACGCTGGACTGGGCGTGTATATGACGCGCGTCAGAAAGGCGTTTGCGTACGACAGGATGTTTGCGGCAATTGTGGTGGTGTCTGCGTTGTCGCTGGTGTTGATGAAGCTCGTAGAACTTGTCCAAAAGCGTGCACTTCCTTGGGATACCTCTCAGGATGCCAAAGAATCTGCACGATAACTTTGATGGAACTCAAAGAAAGAAGTGATTACGCGCATGAACGCATTTAATCGCAAAGATATAACAAGAAAAGGCTTTCTAGCTGCGATGGGTTTCTCGACAGCGGGACTTTGTGCAGGTTGCTCGCTTGAGCAACCGTCTGCTCCGTCCAACAGTAATAAGGGCGCTGGCGAGAAAAACGGCGGTACCACGGATATTACGTTTGCTCTGGACTACACTCCAAACACCAACCACACCGGCATTTATGTAGCACAGGAGAAAGGCTACTTTGACGAGGCTGGTCTCAAGGTAACCATTCAGCAGCCACCTGCTGACGGTGCGGACGCGCTGATTGGTGCGGGCGGCGCTCAGATGGGCGTTACCTACCAGGACTATATTGCTAACAGCCTCTCGTCTTCTAATCCGCTGCCGTATACCGCGGTGGCCGCTATCATTCAGCACAATCTTTCGGGCATTATGAGCCGTGAAGAGGATCACATTGTTCGTCCGCGTGACCTTAATGATCGTACCTACGCAACGTGGAATCTCCCTGTTGAGCAGGCTACTATCAGGTCTGTTATGGAGTCTGATGGCGGAGATCCTTCAACGCTTAAGATGGTGCCTTATGAGGTAGATGATGAGGTATCTGGCTTAAAAGCAAAGATGTTTGATGCTGTTTGGGTGTATGAGCAGTGGGCTGTTCAAAACGCTCGTGTTCAGAACTTTGCATACAACTACTTTGCGTTTACAGCTATTGATCAGAACTTTGACTACTACACGCCAGTCATTGCAGTAAATGATGGCTTTGCAAAAGAGAATCCAGACGCTGTTAAGGCCTTCTTGAGCGCCGCAAGAAAGGGTTACGAGTTCTGCGTCTCTAACCCAGATGAAGCAGCAGAGATTTTACTCAAAGCCGTTCCAGAACTTGATGCTGACCTGGTCAAAACATCTCAGAAGTTCTTGGCTGCCAAATACATTGACGACGCTGAGAAGTGGGGTGTTATTGACTCCGCTCGCTGGCAGCGTTTCTATACCTGGCTCAATAACCAGCAGCTACTTGAGAATAAGATTGATCCATCCGCAGGATTTACTAGTGAGTACCTTGGATAAGCAAACTACTGACATAACAGAGAGTGCAACCGTAGAAGCTCCTGGCGAGAAGGACCTTGGAGCTGTGGCTGCATGCGGTCCGCAACAAAATGCTCCGGCGCTTGAAGCACGCAGCCTTACGCTGGTCTGGGGAAACGGCCAGGTAGTTGCTCAGGACATCTCAATCGAGCTGCAACCGGGTACAATCACCTGCCTGGTTGGTCGCTCGGGCTGTGGTAAAACTACGCTACTCCACGCGCTTGCGGGGCTTTTGCAGCCGCAAGAGGGCAAGGTGCTGCTGCATGGCTCCGACGTCACGGGTCATCCGGGCCACATCGGCTACATGCTCCAGAAGGATTTGCTCATCCCAAGTAAACGAATCATCGACAACGTAGCACTTCCGCTTGAGCTGAAGGGCGTCTCGCGCGCTGAGGCACGCGCACGGGCCCAGGAGATGCTGGAGCGCGGCGGACTTGAGCGCGTGGCACAAAGCTGGCCTCACGAGCTCTCAGGCGGCATGAGACAGCGTGTTGCGTTCCTGCGCACGGCACTTATCGGCTCAGACATCATGCTGCTGGACGAGCCCTTCTCGGCGCTTGACGCTCTCACACGGCGAGAAATGCGTGCATGGCTCATGTCTTCCGTGAAGGAGTTTGGCCTCTCCGTACTGGTGATCACGCACGATGTTGATGAGGCTGTTGCAATGGCTTCTCGCATTTACGTGATGGCGGGAAGTCCCGCGCAGGGTGTGGTAACCAAGATTGTGGGCGTTATTGAGCCACAGGGCTGCACAGATGCGGCGGCAGTGGACTTTAGCAAAGACGCTGGTCAAGGTACTGACCTGGCTTCGTTTGACTTAAGCGAAGAGTTTTTGGCTGCCAAGCGAGAAGTGCTTTCGTTGCTGGGATAGTTATCCTTTACGAGCGCTGTGAACTGCCTCCCATTTCTTGGACATAAGAA
>CALHQT010000171.1:0-1121 GCA_938038135.1 uncultured Atopobium sp. | reverse complement strand
TCGGAAATTTTACGAACGAATGTTTTGCGGGGATTTTCTGGGGTATAGGGACGGTAGATAAATCGCGCGGCACTTCTCGCCACGCTTGTAGAAAGGAACGTCCTATGGACATTTCACAGGTTAAGAAAGTTGTAGTTGCTGGCGGCGGCGTTTTGGGCAGCCAGATTGCATTCCAGACCGCTTATCGCGGCTACGAGACCACCATTTGGCTGAGGTCCGAGGCTTCAATTGAGCGCGCTCGTCCAAAGATTGAGCACCTCAGAGAGGTGTATCTGAATACCTTGGAGGCTATGAAGAGCGATCCTAAGGCATACGCATACGGCCTCATTGCTCAGGACGAGATTACTCCAGAGAAGCTCGACCAGCTTAAGGAGCAGGTAGAGCGCGCATACAGCAACCTCAAGCTTACTTCCGATTGGGACGAGGCTTTTGGTGACGCTGACTTTGTTATCGAGTCCGTCGCTGAGAATCCAGAGCAGAAGATTGAGTTCTACACCGAGCTGGCCAAGCACCTGCCCGAGAAGACTATTGTGGCAACCAACAGCTCAACCATGATTCCAAGCATGTTTGCTGCAGCTACCGGTCGTCCCGAGAAGTACCTGGCTCTCCACTTTGCTAACGAGATTTGGCGCAACCCAATCGGCGAGGTCATGGGTCACGCAGGCACCGCTCAGGAGAACTTTGACATGGTCGTCGCTTTTGCGGCAAGCATCCGTATGATTCCGGTCAAGGTTCTGAAGGAGCAGCCTGGCTACCTGCTGAACTCCATGCTGGTACCTCTTCTGGTCTCCGCTGAGCATCTCTGGGCTAACGGCGTCGGCGACGTCGAGGACATCGACAGAGCTTGGCGCATTGGCACCGGCTCACCAAAGGGTCCATTCCAGATCTTGGACATCATTGGCCTGGTCACCGCATACAACGTTGCTCTGATGAATCCTGCAGCTAAGGATCCTGAGTCTGTACAGGGTCGCATTGTTGCCCAGCTCAAAGAGAAGATTGACAAGGGCGAGACCGGCGTTGCTGCTGGTAAGGGCTTCTACGAGTACAAGTAAGGCGCGGCGCTGGTAGCAAGCGATTTCAACCCGGCATCCATTTCGTGTGGATGCCGGGTTTCTTGTGCG
>CALHQT010000170.1:0-3961 GCA_938038135.1 uncultured Atopobium sp. | reverse complement strand
TCCTGCAATAAATAGATTAATTACAAATCCAACAAGAAGTGGTTGAATCACCATAAGCGCTGTGACAAAGAATGACAGAAAGAGAAAAATAGCAAGACTGCCTTTATCCAGAATGGTGGATATACAGTAGTGGATAATGTTAAAAAACTTACTCATTCAAATCACCTTCTGAAGTTGTTAAGAGTAAGATTTCTTGTCTTCTAGTTCTTTGCAGTTTTGATTCAAATATAAATTCTTAAAATTTTTATTCGTCAAGTTTAGTAAAACAAAAAAAACAATCCAGTACTAATCCGTAAATGGTAACAAAATTGAATCTTGATTAGTACGGTATGGAACTCAAAGGTTTTCCACAAACCGTTTATACTTACACCAATACACAATGGTTGCGAGGAGTATGCATGCTTGTCTATAACACTCAGACGCATAAAAAAGAAGAGTTCAAGCCAATCGACGAGGGCAAAATCCGCATGTACGTGTGCGGTCCTACGGTTTACGATCAGATTCACATCGGAAACGCCCGTACCTTCCTCTCATTTGACGTTATTCGACGTTATCTGATGCACAAGGGTTATGAGGTCACCTTCGCTCAGAACCTGACTGACGTTGACGACAAGATTATTCAGCGCGCTATTGAGCAGGGAAGGACTGCTCAAGAGGTTTCTGAAGAGTTTTCTCAGGCGTTTATCGAGCAGATGCACCGCTTCAATATACTGGACCCAGATATTCGTCCTCGCGCAACGCACGAGATTGAAGCCATGCTTCAGATGATTCAATCTTTGATTGAACAGGGCTATGCTTACGCGGTGCCTTCGGGCGACGTGTACTTCTCGGTCCGTTCTGATCACAGCTATGGTGTGCTTTCTGGTCGCGATCTTGATCAGCTTCGCGCAGGTGAACGCGTTGAGGTTAATGACGAGAAACGCGATCCATTTGACTTTGCACTCTGGAAGGCTGCAAAGCCTGGTGAGCCTAGCTGGCCAAGCCCTTGGGGAGAAGGTCGTCCAGGTTGGCACAGTGAGTGCTGCGCCATGATTCATCGCTACCTGGGCACTCCAATTGACATTCACGGTGGTGGCTCTGACCTGGTATTCCCTCATCATGAGAACGAGACCGCGCAGGCGTCTTGCGCCTGGCACGCTCCTCTCGCCAATTATTGGATGCATACCGGAATGCTTCGCGTTGACGGTGAGAAGATGTCCAAGTCCTTGGGCAACTTCTACACGCTCAAGGAAGTTTTGGACAAGTATCCTGCAGATGCAGTAAGACTTTTGATGCTTCAGACGCACTATCGTGCGCCACTTGATTTCTCGTTTGAGCGCCTTGAAGGCACCGTTGGTACGCTTGAGCGCATGAAGACCTGCGTTGCAAATCTCCGCTGGGCTTTCAAGCAGTCTTCTGCTCAGCACGAACTTTCCGACGCTGATAGCACGCTTGCTGAGGCTATTAATACAGCTCAGAGCGAGTTTGACGCTCAGATGGATGATGATTTCAATACCGCAGGAGCACTCGCTGCTATCTTTGCTCTGGTAACTGCTGCAAATACGTATCTTGCAGAGGTTGGTCAGAACGTTGGCGCAAGTCCTGTTCTCCGTGCAGCAGATATGTTGTGCGAGCTTACGGGAGCTTTGGGAATTGATTTGACTCAGGCAGCATCTACCTCTGATTTACCAGAAGAGCTTGTGGCGCTTGCCGCTCAGGTAGCAGGCTATGAGGGCGCGTCAGCTGACGAGGCTGCAGAGGCTTTGCTTGCTGCTCGTCAGGAGGCTCGTTCCCAGAAGAACTGGGCAGTTGCCGATCAAATTAGAGACGGCATTGCCGAGCTTGGACTTTTGATTGAAGATACCGCCGCTGGCGCTCGACTAAAGCGTAAGGCAGACTAACTATGGCAAGAAATCAACGTTCTACCTCTAAAAACACTCGCTCCGAAGGTGCTGCTGGTCGCGGTGGAGCCGCAGGTCGCGGCGCTTCTGGCCGTGGCGGTGCTTCCGGTCGCGGCGGAGCTGCAGGCCGCGGGGGAGCTGCAGGTCGCGGCTCCAAGAAGGCTGCCGACTGGGGCGGTTATTTCGGCGCCAAGAATGGCCAGGGCTCAAAGGGCAGTCGCTCCGCACAGGGTACACGTGCAACTCAGGGCACTTGCGGACAGAAAGGCGCTGGTGGACAGCGAAGCGCTGGCGCTGGACGTCCCGGTAACAAGAAGCCTGCAACCGATCTTATCGAGGGTCGTCGCGCAGTAGCAGAGGCGCTGACCGTTGGTATTCCTTTGAAGAATGCGCTGGTACAAGCCGCAAGTGGACAGAAAGACCAAGAGATTGAGGCTCTTGCACGTCAGCTTGAGCAGGAGGGTATTCCTGTCGAGCGCGTTGCAAAGCCCGTGCTTGATTCACTTTCAAGCCACGGCGCCCACCAGGGCGTTATTGTCCGTACACAGCCGTTTGCCTACGCTGACCTCTCTGAAATCATTCAGCGCGCTGGTTCCGAAAACGCTCTGGTTGTGGTCTTGGATCACGTCACTGACGAGGGAAACTTTGGTGCAATTGTAAGAAGCGCCGAGGTAGTTGGCGCAGTCGGCGTTGTTATTGCAAACGCTCGCGCCGCTCGAGTTGGCGTTGGAGCATACAAGACTTCCGCAGGAGCTGTGCTTCACCTGCCAATCGCTCAGGTTTCTAATCTGCCGCGCGCTCTTGAAGAGCTTAAAGCCGCAGGTTTTTGGACATGTGGCTCTACCGAGCACGCCACTCAGTCCGTGTGGGAGGCTCCTATGGGAGGTCGCCTTGCACTTGTCATGGGCTCTGAAGGCTCAGGAATTTCTCGCCTTATGCTCGAGAAGTGCGATTTTACGTGTAAACTTCCTCAGTTTGGCCAGGTAGAATCCCTGAATGTTGCTCAGGCAACAACGGTCATGTGCTACGAGTGGCTCCGCAGGACTCAGGAAGCGTAAGCTCAGGAAGCGTAAGAAGTCCAGGAAGCCCAGGAAGCGTAAGGTATGGCTCAGAAAAAATCGCTGCTTGTAGTCGATGGCTATAACGTCATGTTGGCAACTCCTCGCTATGAGGCGCTGCTGGATGAGCGTGGCTCTTCTGCACAAGAAACCGCTGCTGAGAGAGCCTATCACCTCAACACCGATCCGTTTTATCGCGCCCGTTTGGCGCTCATTTCTGACGTTGCCACGTTTGCGCAAAGCACCTACGAGGCCGTTATTGTGTTCGACGGCAAGGGAAACGTAAACGACGAGCGCCCGGAGCGCAGCCATGCTGGCGTGCAGCTGGTTTTTTCCGAGACGGGGGAGTCTGCAGATAGCGTCATCGAGCGCCTGGTCACGGACGCTCGAGAGGCTGGTCGCAAGGTATTTCTGGTTACGTCGGACAGAGACATTCGCGCCACGGCCGGCTTTGGCCCCGGCGAGGTCACGCGCATTGCAAGCGCATCACTGGTCCACGAGATTTCCCAGGCAGATAACGTTGTCGAAGAGATGCGTCGCGATCAGGTCAGTACGCGCATGACGCTTGAAGACCGCATTTCTCCAGAACAGCGCGAGAAACTCTGGAAGCTTCTGGGCAAATAGGCAGCCAGGTCAGCGTCTCACGCGCCTTACGCGCTAATACGCCCGACGCGCCAATTTGACTGACGCGCCAATGCACTCGACGTGCCTGGGCGCAATCAGCGCGCCTGATTTCTGCAAAGAATCTGTAAATTCTGCCTGATAACAGCAAAGAATCTGTGGATTTGCCTGATTTTGTTAAAGAATCGGTGGCTCAAATACAGATTCTTTGCACTTTTCAGGCGCGTGCAGCAAAAGGCAGGCGCACATTGTTAGTCAGAAGCACCTGGCGAGAAACCCGTGCGCATGCAGCCGCGCTCGTACCTGCACCTGGCGAGAAACCCGTGCGCTCGCACTCGCGCCTGGCAAGAAACCCGTGCGCTCGCAGCGCATGAAGCACCGTGTGGAGCACGGCGGCGGGGG
>CALHQT010000169.1:0-3459 GCA_938038135.1 uncultured Atopobium sp. | reverse complement strand
AACATGCGGCGGGAACCTGCGGGTTTGATGCCCGTAACCTGATCCAAATTGACCAGTTCCTGTCGAGAAGTGCGCACAAACGCCGTGTCTTTGAGCGCGTCCTCGAGCTCGGTCAAGCGACTAGAACTTTCCAGAGTCTCCCCGTTTACCAGGTGAATCAGTGTCACACTGCCATCCGTCTGAATCCATGCAACATCCGCGAGAAGAACGACGCGCCTGTTGATGGTGCCGGGAACGTATCCAGTCATCTTTCCGTCAACCATCTGAAGCTGGCGAACAATTCCTGATACGCGTGAATCATCTGGCCCGCTCAAAATGGTCACCTCGATTTGCGTGCGACCCTTTTCTTCAACTACACGAATTTCCATGGCACATCCAAACGACTTGCTTTACTTGCTTGACTTGCTTCTTTTGTCTTAACTGAACCGCTTGTGTCCTTGCCTTAAGGCATCTTTAGAATAACGGTTACAGCTCTTAAACAAGATCTCATGATACTCAAATGCACTATCTGACAGGTGAAGTGCACTCTCTGCACTCCAAGTGGTAGTACTACGCAACTTACTTGCATGCTTATGCAGGCGACCACCCATACAAAAAGCCGCTCTCAAATGAGAGCGGCTTAGACTTACTGTGAGCTAGACCTGTGGGTTCCGCGTGCCATGCCTGCGGGCATCAACCAAGTTGCAGCTTAGCTTCTAGCTGCGTAAAACTTGAAGCTGCCCAGTGCTAAGAGGAGCGCTGCACCGCCTACAGCAGCAAACATAAGCGTGTTTTGCAGTGCGTCATCACCAGTGTAAGGGGTGCGGGACTTGCGAGGTTTAGGTACCACAGGGTTAGTGGTGGTGTTGGTATCCGTGTCGATAAGGCCATCGCTGACGTGAGCAGTGTTTACAACCGTAACGTCTTTCTCGCCCTTGTTAACCTTGACCTTGAAGGTAACGGTGAGCGTGTCACCAGAAGCAACGCTCTGTGTCCATGTTACGGTGCGAGTAGCTGGGTCGTAGGTGCCGCCGTTATCAGCGGAGCCATCAACGTAGGTCGTGTGCTCTGGGATGACATCGGTGATGGTGACATCGCGAGCTGTGTTGGTGGTGTTGGTGTAGGTAACGGAGTACGTAAGCACCTGACCAGCAGTTACCTTGTTGCCGTCGATGGAGTTACCCTGACCGTCCAGGACATCCTTCTTTGGCTGAGGCAGAACTACCCAAACGCCAATGAAGTGAGCGTTTTTGTGATCGATGACCTCAGAATCGTGATCGTAACCGATAAACACCCACGTTCCATCTGGAGTTTCCACGCGAGTAACGCCACCAAGGGGCTGATCAGGGGTAACGGTGGTACCGTTAGGAATTCTAGTCTGCTTACCAGGCAGCAGGTCCAGGACCTCCTGAGGAAGCTCCCTGTTAGGAGTGCCGCTTACAAACTCGTGGGTTTTCTCGTACAGAAGCTCAGTGGTTACCTTGCTGGAATGAGCAACGTTTCCGTCGACAACCTGTGTGAGCTCGTTATCAATGTTGGAGCCGTCTGTCTCTACCTTGCTGTTGGTAACTGTCTTGTAGGTAATAACAAACTTCTTGCCGCCATTTGCCTTGGTGAGCAGGTGATCCTTGATGTTGACCGTAACCTTCTGGCCGTCAACAGCAACAGTGTAATCGGTGCCCTCAGTGAGGGTCTGGCCGTCAAAACTTACGGTAAGGCTCTGGAAATCAAGGCGCTCATCAAAGGTGTCAACCATGCTCATCGACTTAATCTTGCCGATGGTATCAATGCCCTGCCTTGGCAGCGTAAAGGTGCCGGTATAGGTAATGGTTTCTCCGGCCTTAGCAGGAGCCTGCTCTGGATCAACTGCCTTTACTGGAGCTGGAGTAATTGCCTCGGTGTATACGCCAAAAAGGCTGCCGCTGGTAGCCGCGCTGGTGGATTCAAACGTCATACTGCTTGACTTGGACTTAACGGCAAAACCTGCAAGGTTCTTCTCCTGGTCAGGACCAGAGGTTCCACGAACAGGATTCCAGGTAATCTTGCTGCCGCTGGTGCTCTCAACAAGAATGTTCCTGTTATTCATAACAATGCTATCGATGGTGCTATTGGCATTAATGAGCGAGAAAGTCTCGTTTGCACCAGTGTCACCGACAACGTCAATATCGCTTGGCTGCATAACAAGCTTGAGGTCACAAGGGGTGCCATCGGTGTACTTAAGCTCTACAGTCACGTTTGCGTTGATTGCATAGGACCTGAACATATCAGCAGTGTAGCTAGGGTGGTTCACGTCAATGTAGTCCATAATCTGGAAGGACTTAGTTCCCCAATTCTCATCAACAGTCAGGAATGCAACATCGGTCTTATTGGGATTGTTGTAATCTGCGTTGGCATTCTTGAGGGTAAGGTCCAGCGAGTTAACGGTGACATAAACGTCAACAGACTTGCCGTCAACGGTGCCAGCATTAGAGAACTTCAGCGAAAGAGGCTGAGCATACTGCTGGTTGGAACCGTCTTTAGTTGGCTGAACAACAAAAGCGGTTGAAGGAAGATTGCCTGTATCTGAAGCAGGAATCTCTATGCGCTTAACGCCAGCTCCCTGCGAGAGAACAGTCATGTTGTCTCTGGTCAGCGTGAACTGGTAAATGTTGATCTGAGTAAGATCACTATCGTCTTTCTGGCGATCAAGTGCCTGAGCTGTGTTAATAGACATAAACAGGCATGCCACAACCATGGTGAGAAAGACTGAGATTCTCTTAAGAAAACCTTTTTTCATGATGGCCCCTCAAAAAGATGTGCATATTACACTTACATTTTCTTACAAATTGATAGTCAAAATCTAAGAGAAATTAGTATTCACATAAAAAGTGAATTTGGCTGATAAATAGTACAGTTCACATGGACAGTACTGTTTTGAAAATAGTTCAAATTTTTGTATCCGCGCCGCATCTGCTGCTGGCGAATATGAATTCAGCCGTCGCGCTTCAAGACGCCGCAGTCAGTCAGCACCCTCGGTCCGCGTGTCTCTGCCCACTCGCCTTAGTTTGCTCCGCCAGGGTGAGAAGGTTTTCCAGCTTGGTGATTATCTGGCTCTTGAACTTTCTCTGTCTTGGAGCAAATCCACGCAACGGTATAGCCAACGCAGCCGATAAACAGGCAGGTTAGACCCAACATAAACATTTTCTCGCCAACGCCAAAGTCAATCTCGTATTGAATTTTGAGTGCCAGCGGAGGATCTTGCAGAGGAAGTCCAGCCTTAGCGAACAGGTAGTATGCGCCCATGAGTGCACTTAAAATACCTGAAATTAAAAATCCCTGTGAAAGGTTTTTGATTACTTGAGCTGCTTTGTTCATGGCGCATCATCTCCTTATGTGGCTATAGTAAAGCAAAATGGCGAGAAACCCAAAAAAGAGAGCCGGCGGATGAACTGCCTCCCATTTCTTGGACATGAGAAATAGGAGTCAGTTCAAAACACACCT
>CALHQT010000168.1:0-14514 GCA_938038135.1 uncultured Atopobium sp. | reverse complement strand
TTCATCTAACTCTGCTTGAATAACTTTTTTACGCTTTTCAACGGCCTTTTGAACTCCACTACGCTGATCCTTCGCCACCTCTTCTAAAAAAGAATCAGACAACTCAGTCACCAACTCCAAGCGCTGCTGAATCTCCTTAATCGTTGCCATCTAATTCTCCTACTGTATCCAGGCAGTAACGGCCCAGCTTACCATCACGAACATCTTTGACAAATAAGCTATAAAAACGATCGTAGTCATCACGGAAACCAAGTTTTTGGGTCATATCCATAATTATATCTGGTGCTTCTTGACTTAGATCTAACTGTTTATAGCGACCTACTAGCTCTTCAGGATAATGCTCCTTAAAATAATTAAGTCCAAAAATCGTCACTTCATCCATAGGTAACAGATTATCCTTGATTGCACCAGTCAGAGCTAACTTGAGAGCAACCGTCTCGTCTTCAAACTTAGGCCATAGGATACCTGGTGTATCCAAGATTTCTAAATCTTTATTTGACTTGAGCCATTGCTGACCTTTTGTTACACCGGGCTTATTCCCTACAACAGCAATTTTCTTTCCTGCCAAGCGATTCATCAGGGTTGATTTGCCTGAGCCAGATGGACCCATAATGCAGAGAAACTCGCCCTTCTCTACAGTCAGAGAAACGCCACGTAAAGCGTGCGTCAAACCCGCAGCCGTCTCGTAAATGCGATGCAGCTTATGTACCTCAATTACCTTGGACATACGCGTCGCCTACTTGGAGTCTTTGGAGCCTGTCGCACCGGACGTTGCGTCAGTCGATGAGCCAGACGTTGCGCCTGCTGGAGCGTCCATAGCCGCGCCCTGAGATGGACCGCCAGCGCCACCGCCAATCATCACCTCAGTGCCGTCCTCAATACCGGCACCCTCGATGACGGCCGTCGTAGAACTTTGTGCCTTTACGGTCACCGATACGCGCTTTACCTGAGGATAGCCTTTCTCGTCACGAGAAGTAACCACGTTGACGTAAGCTCCATCGCCGTCGTCCATAACGGCAACAAGAGGCACGGTCAGCACGTTGTCCATGTGCTGAATCATGATGTCCACGTTGGCGGTCATACCTGGCTTGATGGAGGCGTCGGGACTGCTAATGAGCAGGTCAACGGTGTAAGAAACAATGGAACGACCAGGGCTATCGTAACTTGCACCTGCGTCGGCACCGTTGGACGAAACAGCAGAAACGTGAGTCACCACTGCGTCACAATACAGGTCTCGCAGAGCTGTAAAGCTGACCTGCGCCTTCTGGTCAACGGCGATGCGAGAAATGTCTACCTCGTTAATCTGGACGTTCACCTTCATCTGGGAAAGGTCCGCGATAGTAATCAGAGGACCGGCGTTGCCAGCACCTGGCGCGGACGAGCCAACCGAAGCGCCGTTCACCGCGTTCATCACAATAACCGTTCCGTCACAAGGAGCGGTGACTACACGCTTATCTGCCTGGGCAATTGCGTCGTTGTAAGCAGATCGTGCCTCCTCAAGCGCAATCTGAGCACTCTCCAGATTTGCCTCCGCTGCTTCCACGGCAGCAGCAATGGACGCAGCGTTTGCCTCCTGTCCATCCTCGCCCGCCTCGGGGACACCGTTGCGTGCGGACGCTAGGGCTGAGCGAGCCTTACTGACCTCGTTCTCGGCTGCTTTTACCTGCTGAGATGCCTTACGAACAGCCTTATCCAGCTCATCGTTCTTGATAGTAAAGAGCTTGTCGCCTTTATGGACGTATGTGCCCTCGGAAACCTGAACGTCCTGAATAATGCCATCTACCTCGGGAGTTACCACGGTTGACGACACGGGCTTAATGGATCCAGACGCGGAAACAGAATCGCTGAACTCGCCGCGCGTGACAAACGTGGTGCTTGGCATCACGGTGGTGTTCTGGTTCTGGCCGCCCTGGCACATAGGCAAAATAAACAATATGACGAGAAGAACAAAGACTCCAGCAGCTATTCCTGCCTTAATAAGCTTCTTTTTACGACGAGCTTTGCGGTGACGCGCAAGACTCTCGTACGCCTCACGAGCCTCAGCATCTTCTTCGCTCTCACCTGGAGAAATGACGCCAATCTGAGAGCCTAAGTTAGCCGTCTGATCAGCAACCGTTGGAAGCGTAGACGCAAAGGATGCCTGTTGATATCCCTCAGGAGGTGTGGGGATGTTAGGGGCTCCGGCACCCGCACCAGCAGCATCCACAGCGCCAGCGGAACTCGCGCCAGCAGCGCCTGTGCCTGCGTTGCCAACAGCGCTCGCATTTCCCTCGTTAGCTTCTTGTTTTGAACCGTGATTAAAGTGAAGCATAGGTCCCTCCGAAATCCATGCTTAAACACACGAGCAATCTCAGAAGAAATCGATTTGACCTTTTAGTTTATATAAAATTTTTCAGCAGAAGTTAGCTTGCTTGAACAACTACGGCGAGCGGTATAAAAGCAGCGGTCTGTGTCAGCGAGCTACTCAAACACAAACGCGCAACCACCGTAACTGTCCAACGTGTTTCTCGCCCCTATTGCACCACAAGCTCAAAGTTGCTATCTAATCGCTGAATGCTCCATTTTATCGATGTAGCGGAATCAACCAGCGAGAGATCATGTGAGACCAACAACAAAGCTCCTGGATATTCAGACAGTAAACGTTCAAGCGCTATGGTTGAACCAAGGTCCAAATAGTTAGTTGGCTCGTCCACTACGATAAGCTCTGGTGATTCAAGCATTCCTAGCGCAAGCATAAGCTTTCTCATTTCACCTGGACTGGTTGACTCACCCGCAAGAACACAATCAGGATCTGAATTGAGTTGTGCCACAATAGACAATACTCTTCCACGCTGGGAGTTTGATAGCCCTTTGATTTTTCTTACTGTCTCTGTTTTTTGCAGTTCAGTTGGCTCCTGAGGAATATATAACATTCGCACATCGTCAGAAATACTTGAAATAATTTTCTTTATCAGCGTTGTTTTACCACAGCCATTATCTCCAACAACGCCAATATGATCTGTATTGCCAATAAATAGCGGTGGGGTTTGTAGGCAGCTCTCTCCCATGAGAATGGTAGTAGGTTCCATCCTCAATAGAACTTTTCTTTTGCTTGCCTCGCTATCTAGCCAAATATTGGAATCGTATTGTTTCTCAACTCTCATATCTGTAGTTTTAACGGTAGCTTTCTCAAGTCTATTTGACATGCGAACAGCCAGTCTACCCGCTTTACCATCTTGGCCTGAGACTATATAACCTCGCTTTTTTGCACGTGCATCACTGTCATGCTTATCAATATTTCTTCCACTTTTGCGCGCCTGAACTCTAGAAGCCTCTTCTCGGCGCCGCTGGGCTTCTCGCTCAATGCGAGCCTTCTCTTTTTGTGCAGCTTCCTTTGCGTGTAATGCGCTAGAACGCTCAAGCTCAATCTGCGATGACGCTTGAGAATATCCGCCGGCTCTCATATTTGCCGTACCGTTACCTATAAACAAGCACTGACCACAGAGCTTATCCAACAGCGCCCTATCATGCGAGATAAGCATCCCAATACCCTTAAACTGCGATAACGCCGCAAAAAGAGCATGTTTTGTTGATGCATCTACATGATTGGTGGGCTCATCTACCACAAGAACGTCAGGTGAAGCCCATAAAGCACACGCTACCTGGAGTCGCTTCTGCTGGCCGCACGAAAGCGTCTCAAAATGCCAAGGCCAATCATCCTCTATAGAAAGCTCTCGCCTCAGCTTAATTGCTGCTTCATCATAGGCACCCGCAAAATCAAAAAGATTGCGTGGGACCTCTGTTGCATTTTGAGCACAATATGCCGAGAAAAACGATGGGCTTATAACTCCCCTGTCAGGTTGCAATAGACCACATACAATGCGCGCAAGTGTTGTTTTACCTGATCCATTATTACCAACAAGGCCGGTCCATCCCTGTGGGAGTGTAATAGTCACATCATGCAAGGTAGGCTCTACCGCTGATGGATAGGTATATTCAATATTTGAAAGATTAAGCTGCATGATACCTCGGTTCTGCCGAAGACCACGCGGAGTAGCATGCAATTATGCACAGATAAATGGCTATAAATTAAGACATGAGTAAGCAATACTACACCCGCGGTAGTGTCGTCAGCGACGTTACGTGAATTCGGGTTTTATGAGTATCGCTAGTTTTTCATGCACCTAATCCCTTCTCGCACCAGCGCTTGCCAAAGGCCCTGGTGAATCAATTAAAACCATAATAGCTTTGAGAACGCACTAGTACAAGAAGAGATTACTGAGGTAAAAAATAGTTTTATCCTAAATCTTCAGCTCAAACTTTTCTTTATCCAACATTTTGATTACCTTTGCTGGACTTTCAGCCACAACTATTCGACCGTTACTGACTTTGCAAGGTTTCTTGGCTTATCAACGTCACAACCACGTGCAAGAGCCACGGAGCGCGCAAAAAGTTGGAGAGGTACCGAAGCAATGATTGGCGAGAAGGCATCTCTGACTTTAGGCACGTAGATGACATAGTCGGCATGCTTTTTGATTTCCTGATCACCTTCGGTCGCCACGGCAATAATCATGGCGCCGCGTGCTCGAGATTCTTGGATATTGGAGATCATCTTGTCGTATACCGGAGAGTTAGTTGCCACGGCAATGACAGGATAGCCTTTGGACAGAAGTGCAATGGGGCCATGCTTCATTTCTCCTGCAGCATATGCCTCAGCATGAAGATAGCTAATTTCCTTGAGTTTGAGGGCGCCTTCGTAGCAAATAGCGGCTCCCATGCCACGACCAATGAACAAAGCATCATTGGCATCTTTGCAGGCCTGCGCGGCAATGTCGATAGCTTTTGTATCGCTGAGGACTTCTTCGACCTGCTCGGCGGTATCGGCAAGTTCTTTAAAGAGCAAGCGTATCTGAGCAATTGAGAGCTTTCCTTTTGCCTGTGCAAGAACCATAGCAAGAAGCGTTAGGCTCACAATTTGGCCAAGGAAAGATTTGGTTGAGGCAACGGCAATCTCCTTGTTAGCCTTAGTGTAGATAACACCGTCAGACTCACGGGCCACGGGACTACCAATAACGTTGGTGATACCAAAAACCTTAGCGCCTTTGATGCGGGCGTCGCGGATGGCAGCAAGAGTATCAGCGGTCTCACCGGACTGAGAAACAGCAACTACCAGCGTTGACGGAGTAATAATGGGGTTGCGATAACGAAATTCACTCGCAGCTTCAACTTCGACAGGTATGCGTGCCCAGCCTTCGATAAGCTGACGGGCGATAAGACCAGCATGATAGCTAGTTCCGCAGGCAATGATATAAACGCGATCAATTAAACGGAGCTGTTCCAAGGACATGCCCAGTTCATCAATGGAAAGTACGCCGTTAGTCAGACGTCCTGCAAGGGTATCGCGGATGACACGAGGCTGCTCATGGATTTCTTTGAGCATGAAATCGGGGTAGCCGCCCTTCTCGACAACATCAACATCCCAATCAACATGCATGACCTTAGGTTGAATGGGATTTCCATCAGCATCGGTATAGCTGATACCATCGGGCTCCATAACAGCAAACTCATTGTCGCCAAGAACAGTGACATCTCGGGAGGCTTCGATAACCGCAATGATGTCAGATGCAACGTAGCTGCCCTTCTCGCCATGTGCAAGGACAATGGGAGAATCTTTGCGAGTAACTACAATGCGACCGGGTTCCTGAGAGCATATAACAGCAAGGCCATAGGTTCCTACAATTTGCGAGCATGCCTTGGCAACAGCATCGCGAAGGTTGCCTCTGTAGGCTTCTTCAATAAGGTGAGAAACGACTTCAGTATCGGTATCGCTGCGGAATTTGTGCCCCCGAGCCTCAAGCTGCTCACGGAGTTCGGCAAAGTTCTCGATGATGCCGTTGTGTACGACGGCAATTTGATTGTCACAAGAGGTATGTGGGTGGGCGTTGCGCTCACTTGGAGCGCCGTGCGTTGCCCAACGGGTATGTCCGATGCCACAGGGGTTTGCATTATTGAGGTACTCCACCGCTTCAGCTAATCCCGCAACTTTTCCTACGCGATGTACGACCGTAAGTTCTTCGTTGGTTGTGTTTTGCAAAGCAATACCGGCAGAATCATACCCACGGTATTCGAGACGTTTAAGACCTTCAATGAGGACATCTTTTGCACTTTGGTGTCCGGTAAAACCAACGATGCCGCACATATATAAACTCCAATCGTGTGCTTCTGGGAGTGTCACAGAAACGATTAGTTTTAACCAACCCACTCTATTTTAGCGAGTTATATAGGCAAACTTGTATGGTATTAAAAAGGCAGTTGGCAAATACTTATCAGAAAGCGAATAGTAGCCATGTGATTCAAACGGGACATAATGATACAAATGGGCTATTGACTGCGTTTCTGTGTGTCTATCCTTTATAAGTTAGATAGAGCTAACCGAAAGGAGACGCATTATGTCTGAAACACCCTCAGTCAAGAAAAAAGGGCTGCAACCGAAGGACCTTATAAACATCGGTATCTTCACCGCTCTCTACTTCATAATCATCATGGCTGTGGCAATGCTGGGCTACGTTCCTATATTCATTCCATTGCTCTCCGTCATCTGTCCGCTTATCGGAGGCATTCCGTACATGCTCTATATCACAAAAGTAAGGCATTTCGGAATGGTTTTCATCATGGGAACCATCCTCGGCCTCCTTATGGGTCTCGGTGGCATGGGCGTATATGCCTTTATTACGGGGCCAGTATGTGGTCTTCTCGCCGACCTTGTCCTCAGAAGCGGTAACTATAACAGCGCAGGGCGCGCCATAATTTCACACGGAGTCCTGAGCGTATGGTTGATAGGCAACTATATTCCCATCGTCATGAATCGCGCGAGCTACTTCGCAGGTATCGCCTCTGGCTACGGACAGGAATATGCCAACGCCCTCTCCAGCTACATTCCTGACTGGAGCCTTCTACCTCTCGCTTTTGCTGCATGTATCGCAGGGTGTATCGGAGCCGTCATCGGCAAGAAACTCCTCCACAAGCACTTTGAGCGAGCCGGCATCGCATAATGAAAAAGGGGCTGTTCCTCTCAACTGCCAATAACCGAGGGCTCGTGCTTGATCCCCGCACTAAAGTGCTTGCCACACTCGTCGTCTCAACAATTATGCTTGGGTCTTATAATGTGGGGCCTCTTCTTGTGGTTAAGCCGCTGCTTATCGCAACACCTTTCATCATGCTAGCCCTCTCTCACCATTTCCGCTCAGCAATCACCTACCTCACGCTATACGGGGCTGCAAGCACTGTGGCGGCAATCGCGGAATCATGCCTCACTGGAGTTGCTCTCTTTGCCACGCTCGGCATCTCGGGAATCATAAGGCAGTTTGCCCCTGGTATTGCCATGGGAACCTGGCTAGTCACAACCACGTCAGTGAGTGAGTTCATGGCAGCATGCGACCGTATGCACATGCCTCAGGCAGTAGAAATTCCCTTTGTCGTAATGCTTCGATACTTCCCAGCGATAGCCGACGACTACCAACAGATAGCTGCTGCTATACGCATGCGCAGCAGCAAGACGTTCAGAAACCCTATCTCCGCTATCGAGAATTGCCTGGTACCACTACTTGTCTCGGCAGTGCGAGGCGGTGAAGACCTCTCTGCTTCGGCGCTTGTGCGAGGGCTCGGTGGACCAACAGCTCGCACTAACATAAACGAAGCGCGCATGCGTGTACGAGACTGGATAGTAATCGTCTTTCTCGCCATAGCCACTATCTGCGCGGTGATCACGCCATTGCTCTACTACTAGGATTGAAATGATCGAGATAAAAAATGCATGCTACTGCTATCAGGCAAGCGAGAAAAACAGCCTCTCCGAGGTCAACCTTAACGTGGCTCCTGGTGAGGTTGTTTGCCTGACAGGCGCCTCGGGATCTGGAAAGACAACCCTAACAAGGCTCGTCAATGGACTCATCCCCCATTATTATGAGGGGAAACTCTCGGGGAAGATTGAGGTCTGTGGTCTTACACCTTCCAACCACGAGCTTTGGGAACTAGCGCCAAAGGTCGGATCAGTCTTCCAGAATCCTAAGACCCAATTTTTCTGTTTGGATACAACCGGTGAACTTGCATTTGCATGTGAGAACCAAGGAATAACGCCTGACAAGATACGCACGCGCTTAAAGGACGTCGCCAACGCGCTTGAGCTCACAGATCTTATCGACCGCAGCTGCCTCTCACTTTCTGGTGGAGAAAAACAACGCGTTGCCTGTGGCTCGGCCACTATGCTTGACCCAGATGTTCTTGTCCTTGATGAGCCATCCTCCAACCTTGACTTCGCTTCCATAGGACTTCTCCGAAAGATTGTTGCAAAATGGAAAGCTGAGGGCCGCACTGTGCTCATCTCCGAGCATCGACTCCATTGGTTGGAGGGCATCGCCGATCGCATTATTGTGATGCGCTCAGGCAGCGTGGAACGCGAGATTGACTCCAAGCAATTCTATGCATCCACTGCTGACGAGGCGCGAGCGCTTGGCCTGCGTGCACCAACCTTTGCGGCCATTGCAGCTGAACAGTGCTGTGCACGATGCGAGAAGAACGAGTTTGTAGAAATACGGGATATGAGCTATCACTACCCGCAGTCGAGCCGCGGCATCAACGTTTCTCGCATCGCCTTCAGGCGAGGAGGTGTCACTGCCATCATCGGAAGCAATGGTGCTGGAAAGTCTACCTTCGCACGCTGCATCTGCGGTCTTGTGAGCGGTTGCAAAGGGACCATAGACGTTGGAGAAGGTCCTAGCCCATTCTCAAGCAGACCAAGGAATAGCTACTTGGTTATGCAGGTCGTGAGCCATCAGCTCTTCCGAGAGAGCGTATTTGATGAGGTACTCGACTCCACGAGTCGTGCTGACGAGCACCTTACCCGTACTATACTTGCATCGTTGGACTTAACTGAACTGGCACAACGCCATCCGCTGTCGCTTTCAGGAGGCCAAATGCAACGCGTTGCCCTCGCTACGGCACTTGCATCAGGTCGTGACCTACTCGTGCTTGACGAACCTACCAGTGGACTTGACCTTGCCCATATGGAACAGGTTGCTGCAAGCGTTACCGCAGCAGCGGCGGAAGGACGAGCTGTCGTGGTTGTAACACACGATCCTGAGTTCATCAGAGCATGTTGCACCGACTTTGCCCGCATGGAAGACGGATCGTTTATAGACCAAGGCACGCTCGATGATGAGGGCTGGTCAAAGGTGCTGTCATTTTTTAAGAACACTCTTCAGAGAAACGAAGGGGATTGGAGACACGATGGACATTGCTAACTATGCTGACATGGGTGGCAACGTCCGTCGCGTGACGCACGATACAGATCATTCTGTATGGAGGGCGGAAGGTACTGACGGGCAGGGCATCATGACAATGCACGATGTCATGCCTGGAATTACCCTCATGTTCAATGACTTCACAAGCGTATGGAACCTTGAGTCGGGCTTTAAGCTTACCCCAGGATCACGCATGCTCTGCCTGAACTATTGTCGAGAAGGAAGAATTGAGTGGGAGTCTGGGACTGACTCATGCCTGTACCTTGACGTAGGTGATCTTGGCATTGACGATCACGCAAGACATGAAAGTCTCTTTCGGTTTCCGTTTGGACACTACCGTGGTGTCACCGTCTGTCTTGATCCCGACATAGCAGATAAATCGCTGCAATCGATGTTTCCCGAGGGCTTTCCTGTAAGTGTTAAGCAGCTCTACGAGAGGTTCTGTTCAGGCGATGAACCAAGTGTGCTCCGTAGCGGACCGTCGGTCGAGCATATTTTCTGCGAGATATATAACGCTCATGACCGCTTTAGAGATGCTTACCTAAAACTCAAGATTATGGAGCTTCTCTTGTTTCTCGGCAGTAATATTCCTGAAGGCGGACGCATTGGACAGTACGGTCTCACACGCGCACAGGTTGATAAGGTAAAGGAAATAGAACGAGCTATAACCTCTGATCTTTCTTCCCATAAGACACTCAAAGAGCTCTCACAAGAGTTCGAGTTTCCCTACGCCAGCATGCAGCGGTGGTTCAAGGAGGTTTATGGCACCAGTGTGCACGTATACCTCACACGCTATCGCATGGCACAAGCTGCGACACTCCTTCGGACAACCTCCAAGCCAATTGGTGAGGTGGCATTTGAAGTCGGATATACCAATGCCTCAAAATTTGCTTCCACATTCCGCAATGTCGTTGGCATGGCACCTGGCGATTACCGTGAAAGCGCTGGGCAAGAAAGATAATCCACCCGCATAGATACACTTGGAGCTTGCCGCGACAATCGGGCTTTTCTCATGCAACGAGCCATGAATACAATTTGCTCATACTCGTCGTTTGGGAGGACCCATGGACCCTAGCAAAAAGAAAAAGAGCAGTTGGATACGGCAGCTTGCTTTATTTACACGCGGACAGCGTCTAAAACTTGGAGCCTCGCTGTTATGTGCTGTGGTAGGTGTTGTTGGAGGCATTGTTCCCTTTTTTGCCGCCTACAAGTTGATTGCGCTCTCAATATCAAGCACCCTTGCCATCAGTGAAGTTGGACACTGGGCACTCATTGCCCTTCTCGGAGTGGCAGTTCAGACAATAGGCTATCTAGCCTCAACATCGACATCACACAGCGTTGCCTACCATACGCTTGAAAACTTGCGAAACGCCGCTTGCAAACATCTTGCTGCATGCTCCCTCGGCGATGTTCAATCAGCGCCCTCTGGAGCACTTAAGAAAATAATCATTGACGATATTGAGCAAATGGAGCTGCCCATTGCCCACGTTATCCCGGAATTTACCAGCAATGTGCTTCTTCTCGTCTCATGTTTTGCAATCGTGTGCTCAATTGATATCCGGCTTGCTCTCTCTATGCTCATCGCACCAGCCTTGTCAATTGTGCCCCTTTCGCTCCTTTTTAAAAACTTTGAACGAGACTATGCAGCGTACTGGACAGCAAGTGAGCGCGTTAACTCAACACTTGTTGAATACATCGATGGCATCGAAGTCATCAAGACCTTCAACCAAGCTGACTCCTCGTACGCTCGTTTTCGTAACGACATCTCTGAATTTGAGAAACTAACGCTTGCCTGGTATAAGTCTGCTCGTATCCCCATGAACGCCATGTTTGCAATACTGCCAACGCTTCTTCTGGGTGTTGTACCAGTTGGATGCATTCTTGTAGCTTCGGGCAGTATCGACGTAGCTCAGATGGCTCTTGCATGTATGTTGTCAATCGGCGTCATTGGTCCTCTCACCAAAATTACCCAGTACACAAACATGTTCAAGGAAATCGAGAAGGTAATGGACAGCGTTAGTAAGCTGTTAGAGATGAAACCCCTACCCGAAGTCTCCTCTCCCGCAATCATCACATCACACGATGTCTCATTCGAGAACGTTAAATTCTCTTATTGCGACGAAGAAGTGCTTCACGGCATCTCTCTTGAAGTGCCTGAAGGTACCTCGTGTGCTCTGGTGGGACCAAGTGGTTCTGGAAAGTCAACAATGGCCAAGCTCATTGCTCGATTCTGGGATGCGGGATCAGGAGCAATCCGCATCGGGGAAACTGACGTACGCGATATACCACTTGATCAGCTCGCTGGTCTTGTAAGCTTTGTGACTCAAGACAATTTCCTCTTTGATCGAACAATCTTTGAGAACGTAAGGCTCGGACGTGAGGGCGCAACTGACGCCGAGGTAGAGCGCGCGCTTGCTGCTGCGCACTGTGAAGAGTTGGCAGATAAGCTTGCAAATGGATTTGAGACCCTTTCCGGAGAAGCCGGAGGAGCTCTTTCGGGTGGAGAACGCCAGCGCATCTCTATCGCACGCGCCTATCTGAAAGATGCACCGATTCTTGTGCTCGATGAGGCAACTGCGTTCATAGACCCCGAGAGTGAGGAGCTCATTCAACAGGCACTCTCAGAACTTGCACGTGGAAAGACGCTGATTGTAATCGCGCACAGAATCTCAACGGTGCGTAATTTTGACAAGATAGTAGTCATGGATTCCGGAAACATCGTCGCTGAGGGAACACATACGGACCTCCTTGGTTCAAGTGATCTCTATCACCGCATGTGGGAAGCACATATCTCCAATGGAACTCATGAAGTGAGAAAGGAGCAGCGTAATGTTTAGTGCGCTTATAAAAGTGGTGCGTTGGACGGGCAACAAGAAAACGCGAATTCTCTTTGGCTTTGCATACTCTTTTCTTATCTCACTTGTTTCTGCAGCACCCATCGCTATTGCTGCCTGGGCCATGTGCGGGTTTCTCGGCTTATCAAATGGCGAGAAACCCGATCTTAAAATTGCACTTACGGCTGGACTGGCCATTATTGCTTCGATTGCGCTACGCGCAGCACTTATGTGGTTGAGAGCACGAGCCGAGGAAACCGTAGCTGCAGAACGTTCCAACGAGGTGCGTTTACGTATCGGAGAAGCACTGAAACGCGTCCCTCTTGGTTACTTTGACAATCACCCATCAGGAGAAATTCTCTCGGCACTCACAACCGAGTTGTCATTCGTGGAAATCCACGGTATGCGCATGGTAGACATGCTTGGCAACGGATACATAACCGCAGCTGCAATGGTGGCGTTTCTCGCCTTCATGGATCTGCGGGCCTGCATCCTTGCATTGGCTGCGATTGCGGTAGCAACGGTGGTACTGGAGCTAATGTTCAAAAATTCCGCGCGTTTGTCGCCCGCACAAAATGATGCACGCGAGGATATGGCTCAAGCAACGTTGGAATACATCCACGGTATGCCTGTTGTTAAGAGTTACCGGCAGGTAGATGCTGCTGTTTCAGCAGTACGCTCCGCATACGCACGTTCCAGGAATGTGAATCTCAAAACCGAGCTTGCTTTCCAACCCTTCAACGCCTTGCTTCTCTTTGTGACACGCAGTGCTTCGATTGGCGTCATTGTTATCGTATGTATCTCTTTCCTGAACGGCACGATATCTCTTCTTAACTTCTGCACGCTAGTGATGTTCTCCTTTATGCTGTTCCAATCAATCGAGGCTTGTGGCGATGCTGCCTACGTAATTGGACACATCGGAGAAGTTATCGACCGTCTTGACGCTATCGAATCCGCACCTGCAATCGATGACAATTGCAAAGCTGTAAAACTTGAGCATCACAACCTTGAGATGCATGACGTCTCATTCGCTTACGGAGATGGACCTCTTGTGCTCAACGGACTGTCTCTGACTATTCCCGAGGGAACAACTGCAGCTCTTGTTGGAGGAAGTGGTTCAGGTAAGACAACTGTTGCCAAGCTGTTTGCACGTTTCTACGATGCAACAGGTGGCTCCGTACGCATAGGAGACCACGATGTACGCGAGCTTTCTTGCGACAGTATTCTTGCGGACTTCTCCATGGTTTTCCAAGACGTCTATCTTATGGATGACACGATTGAACGTAATATTGCCTTAAGCAGGCCAGATGCACAGTTTGAAGAGATTGTAGAAGCGGCAAAGGCCGCACGCTGCGATGAGTTCATAAAAGCGCTGCCCGAGGGCTATAAGACAAAAGTTGGAGAAGGTGGAGCGCGACTATCTGGAGGCGAGAGACAACGCATCTCAATTGCTCGCGCAATTTTGAAAGATGCGCCTCTTGTTGTTCTCGATGAGGCAACGGCAAGTGTTGACCCAGAAAACGAAGCAGAGATTCAAGCAGCCCTTGCCCAACTCTGTAAGGGGAAAACTGTGCTTGAAATTGCGCATCGTCTCTCAACAATTGAGGAAGCTGACCAGATTTTCTTCCTTAGAGATGGACGTGTTGCAGAACAGGGCACCCATGAGGAGCTTATCTCGCACAATGGTCCCTACCATGACTTTGTTGAAGCTCGCTCGCGTATTGAAGGCTGGCAGATTTCGAAGTAATGGCGAGATACATGCAAAGTATTGGGACACAGTTCACTTGCGGGCATATCCACAGGTAATGTGACTGAAACAGAAAAAGATTAGATTAGCAAAACACGTGTGTCTCAATTTATTGTATGGCCCTCGAGAATCCCCGATGCTCCTTGGGTCATCAGCAGTCATGGGGCTATCCTGTCCCATCTCTCGATTTTCTTGTTGCGAGGCGTCCCTTAGACAATTCCCGCCTTCTCGAAGTGCTTCTTCATGATCCTCAGCGAGACAAGGGCTCCCACCAGGCTCGTCGCCACCGTAAGAACGACCATTCCTGCGTACATGGGACCCGAGAACATCGCGACGAACTGCGCCATGGTCTCATCGGTAAGTCGCAGTATTTCTTGGCGCTCGGAAAGATACTGAGCAGCTGAAAGATATATGGGAAGGGTGTAGAGCGCCGACTGCAGCGTGCAACCGACGACGTAAGCCGCAACGAGACCTTTCCTGTTCGAGTACCCAATCCGCGTGGCAACTACCTCCGCAAGGGCCCAGCCTGCGATACTGCCGATGACGCCGAAGACGTTTGCCGCCATCAGGCCGGGCAGCACGTTTATGGTTCCCATGATGAAGAAGGTCCCGGTCTTCCTGACCTTTGCGGCAAGGAGCAGATAGGCTATCGATG
>CALHQT010000167.1:0-2627 GCA_938038135.1 uncultured Atopobium sp. | reverse complement strand
CGTAAGACACCATACCCATTCTGGAATATGAGGTGTCTTTTTTATGCATTTAGCAAGTGTTGCATAGAATTTCTCGACGTCTTCACCAATCGGGACCTGAGACATCTGTCCGTCAAAAAACCTATAACATTTCCAAATGCCCTCTTTTAACAAGATGAAATCGCAAGCATAAAACAAGTTCCAGGTAACATCCTGAAATGATCCAATAAGCTTTTTAGGTGGTTTGGGTAAATTGGGACAAATTGTTAAGGCTTCTGGCTCTATTGGACTTTTAAAAAAGGCCTTACCCTCAAAATAAAAAACTCTCCAAGTCACAGGAACATCACTACATGTAAGTTTTGTTACATATTTCTCGAAAAAAGCCTTACCAGTAAAGTACGTACCTTTTTCTTTCTCAAATTTTTTAGCAAGTTCTTCTCCCTCATCTCCTGAAATATATCCTATAGCTAGGCTTTCTTTCAAATCACTAAGAGGGCCATCAGCGTCTCTTATAACATAGACAGTAGGAGGATGGGAACCATGACCGCTTGAGCCAAAACATGCCTCGACATTAATATTCTCAATTTCGTAATCCCTTGCTGAAAAAATTCCTAATCCCCTTTCTCCGGGACCGATTACGCGCCAAGAATCAGTTAAAAGCCTATACCCCAAGGATAAAAGATCATGCTCTAGGCGTTTGTAATTTTCTTTAGAGGTTGGATGACAGCGAAGAAACGTTGGCATGTCATGTCTTAGAGCTCTATCACAAATTAGTTCTTCTCCATTAAGGTATGCCTCGTAATTAAAAAGATGAACATCAAACTGTGGCAACTCTTTGGCTACCGACCATTCGTTATACCAAACAGAATCAACAACATTAGGGTTCTCTGCAGAAGATTCGAACAACAGAGCAATTTGCTCCATTACATTCTCCTTTAAAAAATGGCATCTCCATGCAATATGAAGATGCCAAAAAAAGATAATTGGCTCTCTTGAGCCCGTACTATCCAGTACGCAATTTAGTAGCATTATTTTACATCAAATGAGAAGTAACGCGAGATAGTAAACTTAATCAAATCCACGACAACAAAAAACGAGACCGTTTCCCGACAAGCAACTGCCCGGGCGTATCTCGTTTTAGTCAGTCTATGTAATCGTTAGCGCTTAGTCAAACCAGATCTTCACGACGTCACCGTCTGCGGAAGTAATATCCACAAGTGTGCCACTCTCGCCAGTCTTTGCGGCATCCATAAGCGCATCAAGATTGATGTTAGAGAGCTGCTCCTGAGTCTCCTGATTAAGATAGCTTCCGCTGACCTGAATTCCTGAATTCAAAACAAACTTTGCCAAGCCCAGAGGCACGCACATATCAACAACGTCGCCGTCGTCGGAGACTACATACACGTGCAGACCGTGCTTTGCAGAACCGTTGCCCAGGCGAACGCCCTTCTTCTTGCTACCGTCAGCCTCGTCGTTCTTCTCGACTTTGATCATGCTCTTACCAAAAAGCTTGCCAAAGCTGAAACCCGAAGACTGAGTAGCAATACCCTGGTTGTCCTGCTCGGTAGACTCTTCTACGATCTCTGCGGGCTCGTCGGCTGCAACGGAAACAACCTCAGCAGCACTCTCCTGAGCTGCAGCGTTCTCCTGGGCAGCAGTTTCCTGCGTAGAGGCGCTTGCACCGCTCAAAAGCTCGTCAACGGACACACCAAGGAAGCGTGCAAGATCTGGCAACAGCGAGATGTCTGGATAGTTAATGTCGTTCTCCCACTTGCTCACCGCCTGCGGGCTCACGTTCAGCTCTTTTGCCAGACGCTCCTGCGTTGCAGTTCTAGCCAAACGAAGACGTGCAATACGACGACCAAGGGTCTCAGATGAAGTAGTCATAGTTGCTCCTTTTCTCAACTCATTATTACTGAAATAGCTTGCGGGCCGCTGATTTCACTATGAGTCGTAACAATACGTTCAACAAGAACGCATCAGTTGAGTTGGGTATCGCAACGGTTTCCAACTACTCAACAGCAGGTTGAGTTCGCAGGTAAACTATGCTTTTTGACCGAAAATTACTTGCCCTAAAATCGCTCTCCTACTACCATTTAAACAAGAAACTTTTGATGTTTTGGAAAGGTCTGTCTATGGCTGGCGAGAAGAACTGGGTGTTCTGGACCAGTGGTGCGCATATTGTTTCTGGTTTTGAGCAATGCGCTACAGACGGTTTTGTTGGTGTTGACGCAGATGGTGTCGTGTACCTCTTTGATAACAATCAAAACGTCTTTGCTTCGGCCCACGCTTCAGATATTGAGGGAACAGTCGGCAGTTGGAGAGGCACCTGGCTTACCATCGACGATAAAAGATATGCTCTAGAATTTGTACCTCTCGCAGATAAAATTGCTCCTCACTTGATCTTTGGAGCCATAAGCAATGTCTTTACGCAGGAGCTCCATCACGGAGATCAGGAGAAGGTCCCACGAGAACTCCTCGAAGACTTCAAGATTGCATTCGAGAACGCCAAGTATAGGCGCTAGCTCAAACTAATTTTTTGAATTATTCATATCTTTGCGAAGGTATGATCACCGATATCGACGCCGGCGGATGAACTGCCTCCCATTTCTTGGACACGAGAAATGGGAGGCAGTTCAAAACACACC
>CALHQT010000166.1:0-7470 GCA_938038135.1 uncultured Atopobium sp. | reverse complement strand
TTGGGCACCGTAGAGGATTTTGAACACCTCTGCGTTAAAGCGGCTGAGCACGGTATTTCCATTATTTTGGATGGCGTTTTTAATCACTGTGGTGCTGATTCAAAATACTTTAATAAATTCTCTAACTACTCTGAACCAGGAGCAGTTCAGCAGGCTGGCTCGCCCTATGATGAGTGGTTTACGTTCCGTGAGGATGGAACGTATGAGAGCTGGTGGGGTGTTGATGCGCTGCCAACTATTGTCTCCGATAACCCCGATTATCAGGAGTTTATTTGTGGCAAGGATGGCGTTATTAGAACGTGGCTGCGTCGTGGTGCCCGTGGTTGGCGCTTAGACGTTGCAGATGAGATTTCTGATTCGTTTATACAGAAGATTCGTGCGGCTGCACTTGCAGAGCGTAGCGACGCAGTTATTATCGGAGAGGTCTGGGAGGACGCAAGCAATAAGCGTGCGTACGGAAAACTCAGGCATTATCTGGAAGGCTCTGAGCTCGACGGACCTATGAATTATCCTCTACGCAAGTCCATTCTTTCATTTTTGATGAATGAGGCTGGTGCTGAGTCAACTGCTTTAGCTCTTGAGGAGCTGTGGGAAAACTATCCTCACGAGGCGTTTTATTCTTGCCTGAATGTGTTTGGAACACATGATAAAGAGCGACTGATTAACGTAGTTGCTGGAGCTCCTGTTCCTGATTCTCTTTCTGCTCATGAACAGGTAACGTATAGACTTTCTGCTGATCAACGCGGCCTTTCTAAGGCTCGTATGTGGCAGACGGCCGTACTACAGATGACACTTCCTGGTGTTCCATCAGTCTATTACGGTGATGAGATGGGCGTTGAGGGATTTGTTGACCCAACAAATCGTGCAACCATGCCATGGCCTGGAAGTAGCCCTCGTGCGGACTTGGATTACTTGCATATCTATCGCAATGCTATTGCACTCAGGAAAACCCTTCCACTACTGGTAGATGGCTCGTTTGAACCGTTTGTTCCAGAATGTGGATCTGATGATGTTCTGGCATTTTGGCGTAAGCCTCTTCAAAAAGATGGCCAGCAAGAGCAGCAGGGCAAAGCCGCTTCTGGCATTTGTGTTCTGGTGAATAAGAGTCGCTCAGATGCTAAAACAGTATATGTTTCTGTACCTCAAAACATGCAGGTCATTGATGTTATCAGTGGCCAAGCCGTACCTGTTAAAGATGGTAAGGCAGAGGTCTTTTTGTGGCAGCTTGGATGCACGGTCTTAAACGTTCAGCCAGCTCACAGACTACAAAAGCCTCTTGAGCCAGGTATGGGAGTGCTTGCTCACATTACTTCTCTGCTTTCCGACGAGGACTCCGCAATTACGCCAGGCCAGAAGCTTGGTGTAATTGGTCGCGAGACTTCCGAGTTCATCGATTTTCTCGCCAAATCTGGCCAGAAGTATTGGCAGATTTTGCCTGTCAGCCCAACCGATGAATACGGATCCCCTTACGCGGGAATTTCTGCTTTTGCAGGAAATATTAACTTGATTGATCAGGCTGCCATGGAGAAAGTCATTTCTGAATGCGATGGCCCTCAGAGCAAGCGAGCTGCTGAGTATCAGGCATTTCTGGCGAGAAACTCGTATTGGCTTGATTCGTATGCGGCGTTCTGTGCAATCAAAGACCTTCTTGGTGAGGGAGTGTGGCAGGAGTGGCCAAAGCAGTATCGCTGCTGGTCACCAGAGCTACTTAAGCTTCCTGAACTTGCTCAGGCAATTGAACTTCATCAAAAGCAGCAATTTGCTTTTGACGTTATTTGGAGCCAGACATTAGCGGAGGCTCGTGCCAAAGGAATTCAGATTATTGGCGACATGCCTATGTTTGTTTCAGAAGATTCCGCTGATGTTTGGGCGCATCCGGAGCTTTTTGCACTAGACGATACGGGCCATACAGAGCTCCAAGCTGGCGCTCCTGCTGACGCGTTTTCTCAAGATGGCCAGCTGTGGGGTAATCCAACGTACAACTGGCAAGCTCATAAAGACGAGGGTTATCGTTGGTGGATTGAACGATTCCGCAGGTCTTTCTATCTGTATGACTACACGAGGCTTGATCATTTTATTGGCTTTACGTCTTACTATGCCATTGAGCAGGGAAAGACCGCTGCTGAGGGTTCATTCAAGTTTGGTCCTGGCTATGAGCTGTTTGAGGTCGCTTATAAGCAGCTTGGTCCACTGCCTTTTATTGCGGAGGATTTGGGAGCGGTTACTCCTGCGGTCCGTGCGTTGCTTTCTCAGACGGGATTTCCGGGCATGAGTGTCATTCAGTTTGCTGATGGAGACTGTAGATATTCCTTTACACCAGCTCAGGAGTCTATTGTGTACAGCGGTACCCATGATACGCAAACGCTTATGGGTTTTGTAGAAGCTCGTTTTACAGGTGGCCAGGCAACTGATGAATCGCACCAGATTTTTGACCATCTTATGGAGCAAGTAGTTAGCGCTTCTAATGCAGTGGTTATTTTGCCGCTACAGGACGTCTTAGGTCTTTCTGACGATGCTCGTATGAACATTCCTGGTAAGGCTGAAGGCAATTGGTCTTGGCAGGTTAAAAAGGACATGCTCACGCCACAGACTATTCAAAAGCTGCAGAGGTTTGTTGAGCTGCACCAGAGTAAGCTCGACGTTTAGAAGTTAGCTTCTTTCATACTTCAGTTACAACAAAAGGTCCTTCTTGACTGGCGAGAAGGACCTTTTACTTTTGGATGTGCCTTTGGGTTCACTAGGACATCTCTCGAGGCAAAACAATGGTAAAGCGTGTTCCTACACCCTCGCGAGAGAGCACTTCAATAGAGCCATCATGGTTGTCAACAATCCATTTCGCAATGGATAGGCCAAGTCCAGAACCTTCGTTGCTTTCAATACGAGCGTTGTCAGCTCTCCAGAACCTTTCAAAAATATGAGCAGCTGCTGTCTCGGACATGCCCATACCTTCATCTTCGATTGAAACTTGAACAGTTTTCTCGTCATACGCGACATTAAAAGAAATGGTGGTCTGAGCAGCAGAATATCGAGCAGCATTTTGTACGATGATACGGATAGACTGTTTAATCATTGCGGTGTCAGCAAGCACCTGATAGCAATCGTCTGTTGGTGTACTCTGATCAAATTTCAGCACATAGTGATGATCTGGATCAATCATTTCCGACTCTTCACAGACCTCAGAAGTTATCCGTGCAAGATTGAGCTTAGTCTTCGTGAGAGTATTTCTTCCTGCGTCTCCGCGTGCTAAGAAGAGGAGTTGCTCAACAAGGTCATGCATGTGTTCGCTCTCGGATTTGAGTGCAGCGATAGACTCATCTAGTACAGCCTCGTCTGTCTTACCCCAGCGATCCAGCATGTCAGTATAACCTCGGATAACAGCTATAGGAGTGCGAAGCTCGTGGCTGGCATCATTAACAAAGCGCATCTGTTGTAATTTTGCTTCTTGCATGCGTTGAAGTAGTTTATTCAAGGCAATCTCAATACTTGCCAGGTCTTGGTCACCCGTTTGAATCTTTGGCGCGTTGATATTGGCTTCTTCAATTGCCTGTTCAAGACTCTTGATTTTCTCGCCTTTTACCAGGGTTTTGTTTGTTATGGAATCAGTGGTAAGCGCATCAACGTTCACAAGTTGATCTGCTTTAAGAGCAAGTGTGTTAAGGGGCTGAAGAGCTCTTCTGACACGACGCATATCACCAAAGAATGACAACAGATCAATGATTTCCCAGATAAGGATTGTAATATACATGGGCCAGAAACGAGCTAAGTCTACGCCCAAATCAAATATTTTTGCGCCAAAAGTAGGGGCATGAACAATGTATTTAAGGCTTGAGAGCCCGTGTAAGAAAGTGAACCCAATAAGAGAAATAGAGTGAGACTCAGTAGGGAAAAATCCTAGGTAAAAAGTACCTTGTGGAACATGCTGGTTATACATATAAATAAAAATCAGAGCAATATTCACCAGTAAAAAGAGATTAAAGCCAACGTAATTCATCAACTTACGCCACCAAAATCCCCAGGTAATAACTCCTGCAGTCGAGGATTCAGAACGGTTAAAGAAAGGCTTTTTATGCTCTTGTATGGAGGACTGGTTATGCTTCTCTGATGACATATCCAACTCCACGAACGGTAGTAATTAGCTTGATGTTGTAACGATCATCAATTTTTGCACGTAGATGGGCAATATGTACATCCACGTTATTAGTTTCTCCAGCAAACTCATAACCCAAAGCTTCAGAAGCAATACGCTCACGGCTCATGACAACGCCAGCGTGCCCCATAAGCATACGAAGCACTTCAAATTCCTTAGTGGTGAGTTCAATCGTATCGTTCTTGACACAGACTTCTCTACGATCAACATCAAGCGAGACACCTTTAATTGTAAAGGTGCTTGTAGCAGCTGTTTGAGGAATTGTCGGGGAGTTCAAACTGTCTGCCTCATGATGCTTAAGGGCCACTCGAATGCGGGCGAGAAGTTCCTCTATCGCAAAAGGTTTGGTGAGGTAGTCATCTGCCCCCGCATCCAGACCAGCCACTTTATCCATAACCGAATCACGAGCAGTGAGCATGATAGTTGGCGTGTTTTTCTCGCGACGAATCCTTCTAAGAACTTCTAGACCATTAAGCTGGGGGAGAAGTACATCAAGCAAGATAAGGTCGTAGTCATTTGACAGCGCTTTTTCAGCTCCGGTTCTTCCGTCAAGAGCTTTGTCTACCTCATAGCCCTCATGTTTAAGCTCGAGTTCTATAAAGCGTGCAATTTTTTCTTCGTCTTCAACGATAAGAACCTTAATCATTTTCTCGCCTAAATATCGAAGTTTTCTATTTTAGGTTTGGAACCAATTGCATTTTATTTTTTGTCGATAACATCTTTTTTGATGGAACCCGCTGCATCTGCAGCCTTATCCATCGCCTCATTTACATCAACAACAATAGGATAAGCTCCCTGGATGTGATAGCGCATTTCAAAGAAGAGACCAATGATGAGCAGCCAGAATGTAGCACCCCAGAGGAATAGACCAACAATTGGAATAATTACTGGCATGGCCATGAACTGTTCGCCACGACGAGTAACAATAAATTTTGTCTCTACGCTTTTATGGAACAGCTCTTTGCACTTTTCCCAAAGAGAAGACATGTTCTCTGAGAAATCAGACTTCTTGCTTGATTCCTGGTAGGCAATTTGAGCTGCTTCCATTTCTGGAGAAACGTCTGACTGTGCAGCTGACTCAGTAGTATAGTTTGCAGTCTGCTTAGTGGACTTGCCCTGCTTCTCGAGCCAAATAATTGCATCAAGAACATTATCATCACAAGCGTCAAGTGCTGCCTTTGCGTCCTCGTAGCTTACGCCGCACTTCTCGCGAATTACCTCAACCTTTTCTAGCTTTTCCATGATCAGCTTCCTTTCGAGATGTTAAAGACGCCTCTCGTCTTCGTGATACATGGTCTCTTATAAAGATTAACCAATTATTGAGACTAGATTAAGCTTTCATAAGTATTTTAATGGGATTGTTTACACGTCTCAATTACAGGTAGCGCGCTTACCACTTACCGATTACTTATAAAACTAGCTTGTTTTAGCTATTCAGCAGTTTGAAACTATTAAATAGTTATATATAGCTAACTTATGGCAGTTGAAGCCTTGCTTTCTCTGTCAAAGCCAGCCTGAATAACAGACACTACATTGTGAGTTTGTGGCAGGAGGCGGTGTGGGTATGGCAAATCGTCAAAACCAAAGTGTTCAAGCTACTGAGCCCAATCAAAATACAAAACAGGATCCTCAGCAATCTGAAGTAAATCCTGTTGCAGTATTGCTCGAGTGGTCAGACAGAAAAAGTATGTACGCGCTCTCTGTCATCCTTGCTATTATTGGCGTTTTGGGAGGAATGGTTCCCTACGTTGCCGCAGGCAACATGGTGGTTGGTATCTTTAATGGAATTCAAGAATGGTCGTTTTACCTGTATTGGGGACTTATAGCGGGTCTTAGCTATTTAGTAAAAATAGTTTTTCACCATCTTTCAACTATCGTTTCTCATAAGGCAACGTTTGCGACAATTGCAAACATGCGCACCCGAGTGGCAAAGAAGCTGACAACTATCCCCATGGGATATGTGCTTGATACGCCATCCGGCTCTCTCAAACGCCTCTTGGTCGAGAAGATCGATAGTATTGAAACCACACTTGCCCATGCAGTTCCTGAACTTACTTCAAACCTTACGGCTGCTTTTGCGGTTTTTGTTTACCTCATTGTTTTGGATTGGCGTCTTGCTCTTGCTGCATTGCTGACCATAATTGTGGGACTTGCTTGTTTATCAGGCATGATGAAGGACTATGAGTATTGGTATCAGAATACTATCGTAACTGGTAAAGAGATGAATAATGCCTCAGTTGAGTACGTGTCTGGAATTGAGGTAATTAAGGCTTTTGGACAGTCTGCTAGCTCTTACGAGAAGTTCTCAAAGGCTGTTTACGCTTCTGCCCATGCTTTTATTGATTGGATGAGCCACTGCCAAATCTGGCAGGATGCCATGCTATCAATTGCTCCTGCAACGTTAGTAACGGTATTGCCTCTGGGATGCTTGTTTGTAGGATATTGCAGTTGCGTTTAGGCGTATGAACGATAACTTTGCCTACACCTGCACGCAAACAAGCCTTGGTTGTCAGAACAGCAGCACCTGCCATGCCATACGAACCGGCAATGACTAAGGCCGTACCCATATTGCCTTTATGTGCAAAAGCATTGCGGTGGCGTAGTCGGCAACGTATATCGTTCTCTTCGAGAATGGTATATGGCGTCTCAGTGGCAGCGATACAATCGGGTGATAGGCGTATGTCGAGCACACGAACTTCACCTAAATACTGTTGACAATCAGCCATCAGCATACTAAGTTTGAGTTGTTGTATCGTCAGAGTGAGGTCAGCTCGAACAATGTTTTGGCGGATGTTGTATGTATTATCTTCGGTCATTAGGCCAGAAGGCAAGTCAATACTCACAACTTTACATTTGCATTGGTTGATATATTTGACCAAAGAAGCGAAGCCACCTGCCAGCGGTTTGTTGAGACCGCTACCGAAAAGTCCGTCAATGACAACGGTGTTGTTGTCCAAACGGGGTGGTTCGAAGTTGACAATCACCTCATTAAAATCCTTAATGCGCTTGCAATCAATGAGCCGTTGTTTGTTCTTTGCACAATCATTAGAAAGGTGGTTGTGAATGTTGAACAAATAAACGCTGACAGTATAGCCGTCTTCAGCCAATAATCTCGCTACAGCCAGCGCGTCACCTCCATTATTTCCTGGTCCCGCAAAGACCACAAAGGGAGATGATTTGGTCCATCTCTGCATGATGGTTTGGGCAATTGCCTTTGCAGCACGCTCCATTAAATCAAGTGAAGCAATAGGTTCGTGCTCTATAGTATATTTATCTAACTCTCGAATTTGAGCGCTGTTGAATATCTTCATGACTTATTGTAT
>CALHQT010000165.1:0-4093 GCA_938038135.1 uncultured Atopobium sp. | reverse complement strand
TGGCCGCCGCACTTTGGACAGACATCAGTGTCTTCCATAAGTGCATCCTGCCAGCCACAATCATCGCAGTAGAACACAGGAATGCGGTGTCCCCACCAAAGCTGCCTGGAGATGTTCCAGTCGCGGAGATTCTCCATCCAAGTGAGGTAGGTCTGAGTCCAACGCTCTGGATGGAAGGTTACCTGACCGTCTTTAACTACCTGTGCTGCAGGCTCTTTGAGCTTATCAACGGCAACAAACCACTGCTCAGAGAGCCATGGCTCAAGAGTTGTGCCGCAGCGGTAGCAATGCATAACGGAGTGATCAAGGTCTTCAACGTGATCAAGCAGGCCATGCTCTTCAAACCAAGCAACAATAGCCTCACGAGCCTGATCTCTATCAAGACCAGAGAACTCACCATAGCCGTCAACAACAACAGCATGCTCATCAAAGATGTTGATCTGCTCAAGATTGTGAGTCTGACCCATAGCAAAGTCATTAGGGTCATGAGCTGGAGTTACCTTAACAAAACCGGTACCAAAGCCTGCGTCAACATGCCAGTCAGAGAAAATTGGAATCTCTCGATTAACAATGGGCAGAATAACAGTCTTTCCAACAAGATCAGCCTTTTCTGGATCTTGAGGAGAAACAGCTACGCCAGTATCACCCAGCATAGTCTCTGGACGAGTAGTTGCTACGGTAATGTACTCAACGCCATTAACAGGCTCTTTGAGCGGGTAACGCAGGTACCAAAGATGGCCCTTCTCGTCAGCATACTCTGCCTCATCGTCAGAGATAGAAGTCTCGCAATGAGGACACCAGTTTACGATGCGCTTACCGCGATAAATGAGCTGGTCATGATACCAGTCAACAAAGACCTTACGAACAGCCTGAGTGTACTCAGGAGACATAGTGAACTTCTCGTCATTAAAATCAATGGAGCAGCCCATGCGCTTAATCTGAGAAACAATGGTTCCGCCGTACTCGCGCGTCCAATCCCAGCAAGCATCCAGGAACTTCTCGCGACCAATCTCAAGGCGAGAAATACCCTCTGACTTAAGCTTCTTATCAACCTTAGTCTGAGTTGCAATGCCTGCGTGGTCAGTTCCTAGAATCCAACGAGTTGAGTAACCGCGCATGCGAGAATAACGAATGTAGGTGTCCTGGATGGTGTCATCCATGGCATGACCCATGTGAAGGATGCCAGTAACGTTTGGTGGAGGGATAACTACCGTACGGTCTTCAGTTCCTTTGCTACGACCATAACAATCTGCCTTCATCCACTTTTCAATGAGCTCAGGTTCAGCTGCCTGAGGATCATAATTCTTGGGCATTTCTTCCACAGTAATCTTGCCTTTCATATGCTGACAACATCGTCAAAATTTACTTCATTTATTCTACTAATAAAAGACGACTTATGGGGTGCTTTCTTACCATTAGTTAAAATTACTATCGGTCTACACTTCTTGAAGCGTAGGTGAAGTAACAAGCTATACTATCTGCAGATACTTTTTATGAGGAGCTCTATGTCTGCCACAATTCCTGAAGCCACTGCTCGACTTGAACTTGTTCTAGGAAAAGACCGCCTTGGACAGATTCAAAATTCCTGCGTCATGGTCTTAGGTCTTGGTGGCGTTGGTTCAAACTGTGTTCAGGCGCTGGCCAGAGGCGGTGTAGGCTCGTTTGTTTTAGTGGATGCCGATGCAGTAGAAGCATCCAACCTAAACAGGCAGGCTATTGCCTATGTGAGCACCATTGGAAAAAGAAAAGTTGACGTTACCAAAGAGATGATTCTGGACATTAATCCAGACGCTCACGTGGTCACACTTGACGCGTTTTTGCTTAAAGACAACGTTGACGAGCAGCTCTCTGCTCTTCCAAAACCAGATGTTGTAGTTGATGCCATCGATACCATTTCTGCCAAATTAGCTGTTGTGGCATGGTGTCAGAAAAACGATATCTACCTCATCTCCAGCATGGGCGGCGGCAATAAGATCCACCCAGAACTTCTGGAGATTACTACGCTTTCAAAAACGCATACCGATGCTCTTGCAAGAGTAATGAGAAAAGAGTCCAAGAAGCGTGGACTTGCCGACTTCCGTGTTCTCTACTCCCCTGAGCCAGCGCGACCAGTTTTTGCACCAGAGGGTGCAACGGGAAAATCTGCCAAGCTAGGAACTATGTCCTACTACCCTCCTATTATGGGTCAGATGATTGCGTCAGACGTCATTCTGCATCTTTCAGGGCTTGATCATGAGTAACCTCACATACTTTGATGCGCACGTCCATGCCAACCTTATGGACTCTCCACTCAATGTAGCGAGAAGTTCCCATGACGCCGGATTAGCTTTCTTTACCTGCGGTGTTACTCCTCACGACTACCTAGAACTTGCTCCTCAGCTTACGCAAGACAACATCCGTGTGGGACTAGGAGCACATCCCTGGTACATCTCTGATGGGCGCGTTACTCAAAAAGATATAGAGCTCCTGCTAGAACTTATGGAGCAGACGCCTTACATTGGCGAGATTGGACTAGATTTTTCTTCTCGCTATTGTGTTGATGGGTTGCAAGATTTGCAGGTTAAGGCCTTTACAAAGATCTGCGCGCGTGCAGCAGAACTTTCACGCAACGGCCAGCCACGAGTGCTCTCGATGCACACCGTTAGAAGTGTTGATACGGTGCTAGATATTCTTGAACAGACAGGAGCCGCTCAAGAGTGTGTTCCTATCATCCACTGGTTTAGCGGTAGCTCAGAAGAGCTCCAAAGGGCTATTAAGCTTGGCTGTTGGTTCTCTGTTGGCGAGATGAGCCTTAAGACTAAGCGTGGCCGTGAATACGCTAAGGTCTACCCAAAAGATAAACTCCTTACCGAGACTGACCTTCCCTCCAGTGATCACACAGATATTGACGCGCTTGATATTGTGGACAGCCTTAAGCGAGCTCTTCTTGGGCTCAGTGAGGCCCGTGGATACTCTGTGCAAACTGAAGTAATGTCAAACGCAGCAGGCGTTTTTGGCGTCTAAGTGTTAAAGTCTTACGTATGAGAAGATTACGTAAAATACCTACACAACGCCTTGTTGGAACAGGCAGGGCGCAACTTTCTGGAGCAATGCTTGCAAGCTCATCCGATGAGCTGGGTCTTGCTCTTAATGACGTTGTGCTTGTTTTTGCCTGCAGCGATAACTTTGTGCCGTATTTGTCTGTAGCAATTCAATCCATCATTGAGAACGTCAATCCAGAGCGTCGTTACGACATCATTGTATTGACTCGTGACCTCACTCCTACCAGCATGATTACGCTTACTCGTCAGGCTCAGCTTGTTGATAACGTCCATGTTGGTTTCTTAGATGTTGATGCTGCCCTTGGTGATATTGAGCTTCCTCATCATGGTCACTTTAGACCAGAAACTTACTACAGACTGCTTGCTCCCTCGCTGCTTCCTAACGTCAATAAAGCCATCTACCTTGACTCTGACCTGGTAGTTAATACCGATATTGCAAAGCTCTATGATATTGATGTCACCGGGTATTTGGTAGGCGCTACGCGCGACGCAGATACTATTGGCCAGATTGATGGCTATGACGCTACAGTTGGTCCCTACCTCAAAAATGAGCTGGGTATGGATGATCCTCACGATTACTTCCAGGCAGGCGTCATTTTGATGAACCTTGAAGAGATTAGAAAGCAGATTTCTCCTGAAGAGTTTCTTAAAGTCTCAACCATGCGTGCATGGCGCTGGCTTGATCAAGATGTTCTTAACAGGTTTGTGAACGGCCATTATCTTCGTATTAATATGAAATGGAATTACCTGGTAGACTGGCAATTCCTTCGTCGTGATCATATTGTTGCTCAGGCACCAAAAGACGTGCGAGAAGAATACGAAGAGGCTCGTAAGAATATCTGTATTGCGCATTTTGCAGGACCAGACAACAGACCTTGGCTCTATCCAAACTCAGATCTTGCAGGTCTTTTCTGGTTCTATGCTCGTCGCTCCCCTTATCTTGAAGAGCTCCGCTCACAGCTTGAAGAGTCAAGACGTACGGTAAGAGGTCTTTCTCACCGTGTGCAGAGCGGCGTGCTTTTCCGCGGCTTGATGCCGTTGTTTGACACCGT
>CALHQT010000164.1:0-9694 GCA_938038135.1 uncultured Atopobium sp. | reverse complement strand
CTTCTCGTCAGTCTTTGTTGTATGCAATGCACTGCGCCTGCGTACCTGGAAGCCAAAGAATACCAGCTCAGCAACTCGCCAAGACGCTCATGACACAAAACCAGTCATTGACGTTCAACCTAAGTCCACAAACGACGCATCCGCGTCACAGAAGGAGGAATCTTATATGGAGAAGAAACTAAACGTAGAGGGCATGTCTTGCCAGCACTGTGTTGCACACGTCACACAGGCTCTTGAGGCTGTCGAGGGTGTCTCTAAGGCAACCGTTTCACTTGACGAGAAGAGCGCTGTAGTTGAGCTATCTTCTGATGTCGCTGATAGCGCATTGGTTGATGCTGTTGTTCAGGCAGGATATGAGGCTACTATTGCCTAAGGTGGGCAAGTAGACGGTCCTTCTCGCTAGAATCACTAAATACCGCACGTGCAGCATTTTCAGCAAGCTCACGTGCGGTATTTTTGTCTAGACCGCAGTGCTGCTGCAAAAGATCAAACTCGCGCGAGAGGGTAGTGTTTGAGACAGTCATGTTGTCCGTGTTGATAGTGATCGTCAGACCAGCATCAAGCAGTTGCTCAAGCGGGAAGCGCTCTATTGACTCAAAGATGCGCGTTTGAAGGTTGCTGGTAGGGCAAATCTCAAGCGCAACATTTGCAGCTTTAAGGTCCTGGATAACGCCAGCGTCCTCCAAAGAGCGAACACCGTGACCAATACGTTGTGCGCCAAGTCGAAGCGCAGCCTTGATGCTTTCTGGACCAGCAGCTTCTCCCGCGTGAATAGTAAAAGGAACGTCTTTTCTTTGTGCTTCAGCAAAAAGTGACGAGAAATTCTCTGTGGCAAAGAGCGCTTCTGCTCCTGCTAAGTCTGCAGCTACAACGCCATTTCCAAGGTACGCTGCAGCCAGATCAATTGACTCTTCATTTTTGTGCTTAAGCTCTTCACCTGTGCCACGCATAGCGCAAATAATGTATGCCGTGTGGAGCGCTGACTGTGGATGCTCTGCATAGAAGTCAGCTCTACCAGCAAGAGCAGCCTCAAGAACTTCTTGCTGAGAAAGACCTTCTGCAGTAAGGCTTCCTGGTGCAAAACGTGGCTCAGCGTAGAGAACGCCCTCCGTGTCAAGTTGCTCATGAAATGCCTTTGCAACCGTACGAATGCCCTGTGCTGACTGCATAAGCTTGAGCGGCAGCTCAAATGTTGCAAGATACTGGTTAAGATCCTGGCAATGAGCTGGGACTTGCATCTTTTCTTTGAGTTCAACCAAAGAGAAATCAAGTCCCGCTTCTGCTGCAAGTTGAGCTGCGGCAGGAAGTGGGATTGATCCATCAAGGTGGACATGCAAATCGATAAGAGCACAGGAGCTCATGGCGCCTCCTACAAGAAACGTATGCTATGGCGCAAAGAGCGCAAACTAGATAGCTACATCATACGGTAGGGAAGTGGCGTTTTCCAAATCGTTTGCAAGTTTTTCAAACTGGTATCCATTGACGCGCTCGAGTAGATGTACCTCATCAGGCAAAACGTCATAGTGAATCTGAGAGCAAATAGCGCAAGCAATAGATCCAATGGTATCTGTATCTCCACCCATCTCTGCAGCTATTCTCGCTGCTTTAGAGACTTTTCCTTGTGAGAGCTTTACCACTGCAAGAACTGCAGGGATGGTCTCTATGGTTTCGTAACCACAGCCACAGTAGTCGTAGATGTCTCTTGAAGCGGCTAGGGGAGCCTCAAGGTTTTTGGCACCCTCGCAAAACTCCAGCGCCATGATGCACTTTTGATACATGCTAGGCATAGGCATTTGTGTACCAATTTTTGTGTAGAGAGCTCGGTGTCCATAGCTTAAAGCAGTTTCAAGCGCGTCTTCCACCGTAAACGAGTTTTCAGAAAGACCTCTGCTTATGGCGGCAACAATCATTGCTGCGCCCATGATAGCTACGTTGGTTCCGTGCGTGGGAAGCGCAAGTTCAGTAACGCTGTTAATGAGCGCATGTTTGTCTTTCCAGCTCACAATTGAAGCCATCGGCGCGCATTTCATGGCACATCCGTTAGTGGTTCCAAGGCGACCACACGTTTTAAGCGAGTGGCCAGAAAGTCGATTAGCTAACGCAGCTCTTGTAGAAGGGCCAACTACCTGAGCAGCGTTTGGCTCTGTTGCCACATAATTTTCTAGGGCATCAAAGTAGCGGGATTGGTTAAAAACTCCCTGGTTATCAATGATGTTTTTAGTCAAAATGATTGCATTTGCGGTGTCATCTGTAGTTTGACCTGCGGTAAAAGGTCTTCCAAAAAAGTCATTTTTAGGTGGACTTGAAAGACTTTGAACTCCATCAGGAAATGCAAAATCAATTTGGTGTGGTGACATCATCTCTGTTGGCATGCCATAGGCGTCGCCATAGGCAAGGGCCGTAAGCATCCTATAGAGTTTAATTTTTCTTGCCGTGTTCATGTTACTCACGCTTCTTTATGTCAGAAGAACGTGATGTTTTGACTCTGCAGAGACTCTTGTTACCCGCAGAGATAAGCTTCTCATAGCAGCGTGCCATGATTGCTCCCCTCAATTAGATATTCTCTGTCTTTACAGGTTTTTCTTTACTGTGCCGTAAGGAATGCCTCACTCCTTAGATCCTTACTTTCCCAGCTTGTAGTCGCAATACAAGCTAGATGGCTCAGACAGAAAATATCTCCCCCAAGTATGTTTAAAGATATCAAATATTTAAGTATTACTACAGGGGGTAAGGCTTATTAATCGGCAGACGGTAGCTGAAGAGAGCTTAGAGGCAACTTGTTCACAATAGTGACTACATGCTGTCTCATATTCTCTCTAACGCACTGAGCCATTGCTGGGTAAAATGGTTTGTAGCAATCTGAAAGGAATGGACATGCCCGCAATTTTGACTCATGACTTCTTTGGCAAGGATGCCTTTGATATAGCTGCAGGCAAACTTGGTTTTTCTACGATGGAAGAGCGAGAAGCTTTTCTGTTGGGCAACCAAGGTCCAGATCCGCTGTTTTATTTAGCAGCAGATCCGCTGCTGCATCGCTACGCTAAATATGCGTCGATTATGCATAAAGAAAAAACGCCCGAACTTCTTCTTTCTATGCGAGACGCAATTGCGCCTCTGCCACTTAAAGACGTTGCGGTTGCTCGCGCCTATATTGCGGGATTCCTCTGCCACTATATGCTTGACTCCACTGCTCATCCTTTTGTCTATTACTGGCAAAACATGCTTACCTCTCAAGGTGTTGAGGGCTTGGATGAATCTGCTAAAAATCAAGTACATGCAGAAATCGAGAAGGACCTTGATGAAGCAATTCTTTACGCTCACCTTGGTAAAACGGTAGCTACCTATAGGCCTTATAGCGAGGTTTTGAAGGCATCGCTGCATACGCTTTACGTTTTGGATAGGGTGTTTTTCTTTGCGTTGCTATGGACGTATGAAAAACCTACCGATACCAGGATTTTCTCGTCAGCTGCTGTTGATTTTAGGATTATCCAACATCTAGCGTATTCGCCGACAGGTAAGAAGAGAAAGCTACTTGGTCATCTTGAACGCACCTTTGGTACAAATAGGTTCTCTTTGATTGAGGCGCTCTCTCACGGGGCAAGGGAATCCTCTGATTCTGATTTTGACAACAGAGCGGGAAATGAGTGGACTGATCCTTTTACGGGAGAGGTGCGCAAAGAGAGCTTCTGGGATTTGTATGACCATGCGCTGGCAAATGTGCCGTATGCACTTGACGTTTTCTTCTCGCCAGACTTTAATCTTGATACTGCAAAAGAGCTTACGCAAAATCTGAACTTTGATGGTCAGACGCTTGCAGATGAAGGTTCGACAGAATAGGTTTTTGTGGCAACGTACGTTTTTTCTGATATTCACGGTCATGTGGAGCCGCTTAGGCGTGCTCTAGAGCGTATTAATCCAACCGAGTCAGACGTGTTCTATTGTCTTGGTGACATGATTGACCGTGGTCCTAGCTCGCTTGCCACTATAAAGACAATTCGCGAGCTTCCCAACTGTACGGTTTTAATGGGCAATCATGAGCAGCTTGCGCTGCAAGCGTTGGACCCAGAAGCCGATATTGAAGCTCAGTTTATGTGGCAGATTAACGGGGGAGACGCAACGCTTACTGAGCTTAAAACGCTTTCTGAAAAAGAATATGGTGAGCTTATTGACTGGCTGCAGGCGCTTCCTTTGTACGCCACAGTTGAGGTCCAGGGTAGAGATTTTGTTCTGGTACATGCAGGCGTAAGGTCCAATGGCGTTCCCTTGCCAACCGCCTGGGATAAGACTTCTTTGGAGCAGTATTTAAGCAAGCAGTCTGAAAATGATCTTTTGTGGATTCGTGAAGAGTTTTGGCAATATCCTACGGATTTCCGCACGTCAGAAGTAGCGTATCCCGTTGTAATTTGTGGCCATACACCCACTCCTTTGTTAGCAAGTTTTGGTGCAAAAAACTTGAATCGCAGTGCCACCACTCCTGATGGCCTTGCGCAATGGGTTCAGTCAGATGGCGATAAGTGGGGAATTGACACAGGCACTACAGGTGGAGCCGGCTATGGCCAAGTAACTGTACTGCGCCTTGATGATTTGCAGGAGTTTGTTGAGCCGCTGCAAGAAGGCGAGTAGTTGTGGCTGCAAAGACCTCGCAGCCTGCTGGCAATGCTGACAAAACTGTGCTTACGCATGTAGAGAACACGCTTGATCCCATTATTTTCCCGGACTCTCGCGTGCTGCTCTTGGGATCAATGCCTAGTCCCAAGTCTCGAGAAATCGGCTTTTACTTTGGCAATCCTCAGAATAGATTCTGGCGTGTAGTTGCCGCGTTATATGGCGAGAAACCCCTCAAGTCCATACCTGAAAAGATTGACTTCTGCAAAAGACATCATCTTGCTCTTTGTGATGTGCTTAAGGCTTGTGACATTAAGGGTGCAAGTGACGCTTCTATTGCAAATCCAGTTCCACACAACATTGGTGCTCTTATTCAAGATTCATCAATCTGCGCTATTTTTACCCTTGGTGGGACGGCAACAAAATTTTATAAGCGCTACACCGAGCAACAAACTGGTATTCCCGCACGTCAACTACCCTCTACAAGTCCCGCTAATGCTCGTATGTCAGTTGATGATTTAGTGGGAGAATTTTCCATTATCAAAAAATTTACCAATTGTGAGTTGACAATATCCTAGTTGCGACTAGGATATTACGCATGCGAATTATGGCTACGACATACACTGCACTTTGTGCATGCACCGCGATGTGTCTGGTGCCCGGGTCACATACGACCAGGGTGTAATTGTCGCTGAGCAAAATTTTCCTGGTACAGACTCGGGCGTAAAGCTATTTTGTAACTCTTGTGTGAGTATTCGCACATCCCGAGAGGATTTATTCGCATGGACTGGAGCTTCATAGGGGAACACTTCCCACTGTATGCAGAAGCTGCAAAAATAACGCTTACTATCTCTTTCTTTGGAGTTCTCTTCTCGCTTATCGTTGGTTTGATAAGTGCTCAGATTTCGCTGACAAAAATTCCTGTTTTGAGTCAGCTTAATGCTGTTTATGTTGAGCTTTCCAGAGGAACACCCCTGCTTATTCAGCTGTTTCTTATCTACTTTGGACTGACTAAAGTTGGTCTCAAAATGGATGCAGAAGTAGCTGCTATTGTGGGTCTAACGTTTCTTGGTGGCTCCTATATGGCAGAGGTGTTTCGCGCAGGCTTTGAATCAGTTGCAGCTATTCAGTTTGAATCTGCACAGGTTTTGGGCCTCTCAAAGTTTCAAGCACTCCAACATGTAATTCTTCCACAGGCACTTTCTGTAGCAATTCCAGGCCTTGTTGCTAACGTCATTTTCTTGATTAAGGAATCTTCCGTTGTTTCTGGCATTGCTTTGGCAGATTTGATGTATGTAACTAAAGACATTATCGGCATGCAGTACGACACTACAGAAGCCCTCTTTATGCTGGTAGTTGCCTATGTGATTATCCTTGTTCCTATTTCTTTGCTTGGCAGCTGGCTGGAGAGGAGGCTTGACTATGCCTGTCGATAATATTTTGTTGCAGGAAGGAGTAATAACGCGCCTTCTTGGAGGTCTTGCAACAACGGTGCACATTGGCCTTATCTCCGTGGCACTTTCTATTCCTCTTGGCGTTCTCGTTGGACTTTTTATGACATCCAACAACAAGGTTGTTCGCGCAATTCTTCGTGTTTACCTTGAGGTTGTTCGTGTTATGCCTCAGCTGGTGCTGCTCTTTGTGGTGTTCTTTGGTACTTCTGAATGGTTTGATGTCAACTTTGATGGTATTGAGGCATCAATTGTGGTCTTTACCTTCTGGGGAGCGGCCGAGCTTGGAGACCTGGTACGAGGGTCGTTGGAGTCAATTCCAGCATCTCAGTATGACGGCGCATTTGTACTTGGCCTTTCTCGCCAGCAGACGTTTATTAAGGTCATTTTGCCTCAGGCTTTCAAACGCCTTTTGCCACCAGCCATTAATCTGATTACGCGCATGATTAAGACAACGTCACTATGTAATCTGATTAGCGTGGTTGAGCTGCTCAGAGTTGGTAGTCAGATTACCGATTTTTATCGCTTCAAGTTCCCAACTGACGGAGCACTTTGGATTTACGGAGCTATTTTCTTCCTGTATTTTGCTGCCTGCTTCCCACTTTCGTATCTTTCACGCAGGCTTGAGAGGAGCGCCTCACATGAGTAACACCGTTTTAGCAGTTAAGGACCTCACTAAGGTATATCCCTCAAGCCAGAAACCCGTGCTTGACAAGATCTCGCTCTCCATCAATAAAGGCGAGGTAGTCGTGGTGTTGGGCCCTTCCGGTTGCGGTAAGTCTACGCTACTTCGCGCCATTGTTGGCTTGGAAGATATCCAAGGGGGAGAAGTGCTTCTCCACGATCAGGTTATTTCTGGTCAGAAGAGGGAAAGTGCCGCAGCAGGCATTGGTATGGTTTTTCAAAGCTATGACTTGTTCCCCAACATGACGGTTTTGAAAAACGTAACCCTGGCTCCTCTGGTAGTGCAGAAGCGCTCAGAGGATGAGGTTTTGGCACAGGCAGAAGAACTGCTGCGCCGTGTGGGACTGTGGGAGAAGAAAGACTCCTACCCATCAGCTCTTTCCGGTGGTCAAAAGCAGCGCGTGGCAATTGTTCGTGCTCTTATGACTAACCCTGAAGTTCTTTTGCTGGACGAGATTACTGCAGCTCTTGACCCCGAGATGGTTCACGAGGTTTTGCAGGTAGTTATGGAGCTGGCAGAGCAGGGGATGACCATGCTGGTGGTAACTCACGAGATGCGTTTTGCTCAAGCAGTTGCTGATCGAGTCATCTTGATTGATCAGGGACACATCGTAGAAGAGTCGTCCGATGCACAAGAGTTTTTCTCGGCACCTAAAACAGAGAGGGCACAAGAGTTTTTGCGTACCTTTGAATTTGAACGTGTACATAAGTAAACAACGTGTTTTTGCACGTAGATGATGTAGTGATTGATACAACTTGTTAGGATTTGAGATGAACTTCTTTGAAAATACTTCCGCTTCTCTTTCTCGCCGTGCTTTCCTTGGTGCAAGCGCACTTTCTGCTGCAGCTCTTCTGGCAGCTTGCAAGAAAAAGGATTCTGACGGAGCTCAGGGTGGATCTTCTGATACAGACTCAAAGTTTAGAACCCTTGATGACATCAAGAAGGCAGGCACGGTAAATATCGGTGTCTTCAGCGATAAAGCTCCTTTTGGTTACGTTGATGCAAACGGTAATTACGCTGGTTACGACATTGTTTTTGCTGAGCGCCTTGCAAAGGATATGGGCGTAAAGATTAACTACATTGCCACTGACGGACAGAATCGCGTGCCTTTATTGCAGTCCAATAAGGCAGATATCATGCTGGCAAACTTTACGGTAACTGATGACCGTAAAGAAAAGGTTGATTTCTCTCTGCCATACATGAAGATCAAGCTGGGCGTTGTTTCTCCCGCTTCTGCACCAATTACTGATGTTTCCCAGCTTGATGGCAAGAAGCTTATTGTTTCTAAGGGAACCACAGCTGAGGTTTGGTTTACCAAGAACGCACCTAAGGTTGAGCTGGTCAAATTTGATAGCTATGCCGATGCGTATAACGCACTGCTCGACGGCCGCGGCGATGCTTTCTCAACCGATAATACCGAGGTACTTGCATGGATTAAGTCTAACCCAGGCTTTGTTGTTGGCATTGATGACCTGGGCGACTCCGATACTATCGCTGCCGCAGTTCATAAGGGTAACTCCTCGCTGTTAGAGTTTATTAACAACGAGATCACTGGCCCACTCGCAGAGGAGAACTTCTTCCACAAGGCTTATGAAGAGACGCTTGCTCCAATCTACGGTGACGAGGTAGATCCAAACAACATTGTTGTCGAGGGTGGCAAGCTCTAAGTTCTGGGCTTAGTCCGTCTTTACAGCTCAATTACACCCATTTCGCGAGAAGACCTTGCAGTTTGTAAGGTCTTCTCGCGTTTGTAGCCAAATTGTTAATTTGTACAGTACTTTTTAAAAATGATTCTTTGTGCTGATAAAGTAGGTCAACTATTTTTTGACCACCAGGGCAAAGGAGCTGATAATGGCAGCTGAACAGCAAAAGACAACTCGTAAGATTGGCGTCCCCAGGTTCCCTGGCGATATTATGCTTTATCCGCTTTCTGTGGGCCTATTACTCCACTCTTTTTTCCCTCAGGTTCTAGAAATTGGTAGCTTCACCACAGCTGTTGCCAAGGGCGCCCCTGCGATTGTAGGCATTGTTCTGCTGTTTGTTGGCGCTTCCATTGACCTTAAGACAGTTCCAAAGGTTCTAAAGACTGGTCTGACCATTCTTATCCCTAAGCTTGCTATTGCTATTGCCTTTGGTCTTTTTGTTGCCAAGTTCATGAACGATAACTTCTTTGGTCTTAATGCACTTTCCATTATTGGTGGCATCACCTTCTGTAATGTTGCCCTGTACATTGGTATTACTGCTGAGTACGGCACTCCTGATGAGCAGGGAGCAGCTGCAGTTTTGTCCCTTGTTGCGGGTCCTGCGGTTACCATGATTGCTCTAGGTGCAGCAGGTGTCGCAGCAATTTCTCCAACCGCACTTATTGGTACGTTGCTTCCTCTGGTTCTTGGCGTTGTTCTTGGTAACCTCAGTCCTTTTATCAAGGGACTTTTGGTTCCTGGTATTAACCCTTGCATTGCCGTTGTTGGTTTTGCTCTTGGCTGCGGCATGAGTGTTGAGAATCTTATTACTGGTGGTCCATCAGGCATTCTCTTAGCAGTACTTTGCATCATCACGGGTATTCTTACCATGCTTGTTGAGCGTCTTCTTGGCGGCTCTGGTAAGGCAAGTCTTGCAAGCGCAACTATTGCTGGTACCGCAACAACCACTCCCGCTGCAGTTGCTTCTGTTGATCCAACGTATACAGCTCAGGTTGTTGCAAACGCAAACGCTCAGCTTGCAGCTGCGGTAGTTATTACTGCACTGGTAGCTCCAGCATTTACCGGTTGGCTTGATAAGAAGCTGGCTAAGAAAAATGATGCCAGTGAGGCACAGACTTCAGAAGAAGGACCTGCTACTGAGTAATTAAGTAGGCTTTATATAATGCATATGAACTGCCTCCCATTTCTTATGTCCAAGAAATGGGAGGCAGTTCATATGCGGGTGATTATGATTCTGCAGCGTGTTAGCG
>CALHQT010000163.1:0-9672 GCA_938038135.1 uncultured Atopobium sp. | reverse complement strand
CTTGGCGAGAAGAACGTCTGGCTGCACCTCATACCTCACAAGAAAAGCCCTGTCATGTGTGTACATGACAGGGCTTTTGCGTTTTTGTTTCAGCTACCAGACCTAGTTCTCCTGGCCGCCAAAGAGATCGACAACCTCAAGATCAAGCTTGGAGGCTTCAATGGCCTCCTTAGCGCCAAAGACAACAACCGAAAGGTCGTCATAGCTTTGAGGCATGGTGCTTCCCAGTTCTTTGATGTCCTCAACCTGGGCGTGAAGGATTTTCTCGCGAAGCTTAAGAAGGCGCTCTGGATCACGTTGGTTGAAGTACTCGATGTCTTGCCTGCGAGCAAGCATTCGAGCGGGAACAGGGGCGTCAACGCCTGCCACAGAGGCAACTACATAGCCCTCAAACTCGTCAGCGTCTGGAGTCCACTCAGAGAGCCAACTACCTGCGCCAACATAGCGGTCGAAAGTTGCGTCAAGCGCGGGGTCTCGGTAGGAGACAAAGCTTTGCAGGCCAGCGACGGAGTTTCTGAACATGACGCCATAAGCGCCACCCTTGACGCGAACCTCGTTCCAGAGATAGTCAAGACCCAGAACTCTGGTGGCAATAAGCCAGTTACCCTGCTGTTCATTGGTTGCATGGGCAACGTTTGGATAAGAGAGACCAACGTAGGAGACGTTTGACGGAATGATATACGCCACGTGCTGCAGCTTACCCTCAGGGACAACAAGCGTTGGCGCAGCGTTGCCTGCCTGCGATTTGTTGCCATTCGTAAGGCCGAGGTCTCCCGCTGCTTGCCAGAATGCCTCGCGGCTCTGAGCGGAGCCAGTAAAGCTAACCGTAACGTTGTCTGCACGGAACATCTTGCGGGTGAGTGCATCCAGGTCTTTTGCAAGTTGAGGGGCGCGCTCATCCCAGTTGGCAAGCAGGTTCTTTAGGTACTCATAGAAACCAACGCCTGCTAGTGCATCGTTTACACGGCTAGCTGCAGAGTAGGCGGTTAAAGCCTTATTCTGCGCTGCAGTATGACCAGCGCCAACAAAGTACTGCTCCTGCGCAATGCGACGCTGAATCAAAATGTTCTTTAGGCGGCTCAAATCGTCAAAGCGCGTGCTAGACCAAACCTCGGAAGGAATGCTTGCAAGTCCCTGGGTTTTCTCGGCAAGAGCACTTGCGGCAACAATGAAGGCAGGGTGTGCCTGGTCAAGTGTGTCTTGGTCGTAGATATCAGTGAAGAACGAGAGGTGACCTAGGTTGCTCTCAATAAGGATATCCAGCTCAGAGGCGGTGTGTGATGCTGTATCAAGCTTGCCGAGTGCCTCAGCAAGAATGCCCACAAGTGGCAGCTCTTCAAAGGTAACCGCACGGGTCAGATCAAAGTAATGGTAGACGTAGTCAATGCCGTGAGTGTCCAGCTCATGCGCAATGCATGGCAGGGGAGCCTCAACCTCAAAGCCAGCAGGACGCTCTCTACCTGCACCGATATCACTGAGCGAGAGGGACGGCAGCTTGGCTAAGTCTTCTGGAGCGTCAGGTGTTTCTTGCTCCAAACGGAGTGCCTCAACTTCTGCACGGATCTTCTCGACATCCTCATCGGTGAGCGTAGAGCGGAGTTGCTCCAGCTCAGCAGCTTCTTCCTGGGCGTCTCCCTCATCTGTGGGGACAAGCTCAACCTGAGCTGCGTGCTTGCTGTTGCAAATGAGCTCCAGAAGCAGCTTCTCAAAGCCCTTCTGAGCTGCAAGTTCTTTGACGTAGGCAATGGCGTCCTCGTAGCGGATGTAATCCAGGGGACGAGCGTCGTCGTAGAGCCAGCTTGAGAGCGAACGCAGCGTGTACTCAATACCGTTTGAGTAAGGCTGGTCATTCTCGCGCAGGTTAAATTCTGCAAGTGCAATGGACGCGTTGAGCTTCTTTGGATCAATGCCCTCGGTAGCAATCTTCTGGCAGGTGGTCTCTACCAAGTCACGGAACTTCTGTGCCGCACCCTCTTTAAGGCCTTTGAGCTGCAAGAAGAGCATTGGCTGAGCAAGGTCATCGGAGAGATAGTAGCTAAAGTCATCGCCCAGCTCTGCGTCAAGAATTGCACGCTTGAGCGGGGACTCATTGGAGCCCATGAGGGTGTCAAACAAGATATCTGCTGCCATCATCTTGTTGCGCTGGTCAGGCGTTCCAAGCACGTAACCCAGGCCAACGCTGGAGTTGTCGGCTGTGGTGTTCATGCGGACCTGGCAAGGCTCGGGCAACACGGGCGCCTGCAGGTTAAGTGGATTAGGGGCACCTGCATCGCGTTTCTCGGCAGCTGCAAACCTCTGGGCAATAAAGGAGAGCTCACGCTCGCAGTCAAGGTCGCCGTAGAGGAAGGTGTAGCTGTTAGAGAGGTCGTAGTGGCGAGCGTGGGTGTCCAGGAAGTTCTCGTAGGTGAGCTCAGGGATTGCGCGAGGCTTGCCGCCAGACTCTTTGCCGTAGGCGGTATCAGGGAAGAGGGCCTCGCTCACAGAATCGTAGAGCACGCGATCAGGGTCAGAGAGGGCGCCTTTCATCTCGTTGAAGACAACGCCGTTATAGCTTAGGTTGCCCTGCTCATCAGCCTCAAGGTGCCAACCTTCCTGCTCAAAGATGCGCTTGCGCTTATAGATTGCAGGATGCAAGACAGCATCCAGGTACACGCTCATGAGGTTTTCCAAGTCGGCCACGTTAGTGCTGGCCACAGGGTACACCGTCTTGTCAGGGTAAGTCATTGCATTCAAGAACGTCTGCATAGAGGTCTTGAGTAGGTTAACAAACGGCTCCTTAACAGGATAGGCATCGGAGCCACAGAGAACTGAGTGCTCCAGAATGTGGAAGACGCCGGTGTGATCTACAGGAGGTGTCTTAAAAGCAATGGCAAACGAGCGGTTGTCATCGTCGCAGGCAAACCACATAAGGCGGGCACCTGTGGGAATGTGCTTAAAGATGTACGCGTAGCCAGAAATCTCGTTAACCCACTCAGCTGAGATTACCTCAAAGCTTTTGTCTTCTGCATGAAGCGTTCCAACAGAAAACGCGGTGTCCATCTGTGAATACTTGGATGTCATAAGCTGCCAATCTATACGAAAACTTACGTGAGTATCATTGCCGTTTTTGGGACCATCTTGCCCTAACTGAGCCGTTTAGAGACCTAAGACTCTGCGCGGAGCAGGGTAAGGTGGATTTTTGTTATTGTGATACTACCGCGTCAGAGAAAAAGTGACACTTGTATCCGTATTTTGTAATGAAAGATTTATACCCAGATGAATGATTTCATTTCTCATGAGAGTGATGCGGAGTCTTCTAAGGCTGCAAATGCTACAGAGGCTTCTGCAGAAGAGGAAGCACTTAGTAGCGATGATGCTGAAATAACCCCTGATAACAAGAAGAAAATCTATCGAGGAATGCTGTTTGTCTTGATTGGCGGAGCTTCCTGGGGCGCATTTGGAACCGCCGCAAAATACCTGCTAGATACTTATCATGTTGATCCCATGTGGCTAATTGATATTCGCGAGCTTTGTGCCTGCTGGTTATTCTTGGGTACCGCCTTTGCGTTGGATAGAAAAAATCTCACAACTGTCATGAGGAAGCCAAAAGAGCTGGCAAAAATATTTGTGGTTAGCTTGTTTGCCATTCTTTTCTCGCAAGTTGCCTATATTTATGCAGTTAATGCTACTAATTCTGGAACCGCAACAATCATGCAGTCGTTGGGCATGCTGGGCGTTTTAGCCTTTGTCTGCGTGGTGGGCAAGCGCTGGCCTCGTCGTCGAGAGATTCTTGGTATTGTTTTGGCGCTTATTGGCACCTATCTCTTGGTAACAGGAGGAAATCCCGGCACGCTTAGCCTGCCAACAGCAGGTATTTTCTGGGGCGTTATGTGCGCGTTTGCTCAGGCAGCTCTTTCGATTTTGCCAAAGCCTCTTATGGAAAAGTGGGGAAGCTTTACCGTTAATGGCCTAGCTTTTCTGTTCTCAGGCACGCTCATTGCCGTGTTTTATCAGCCCTGGAACCATATGCCTCAGCTGGACGCCTTTGGTATCTTGCTGGTAGTTATTGGTGTGCTGGTGGGAACCTTCTTGGCTTATGGTCTCTACCTGCAGGGTGTTAAGGACGCAGGCTCACTTAGAGCGGTCCTGTTGGGTACTATCGAGCCCGTTATGGCAACCATTACCACCGTACTGGTGCTTGGAACTACCTTTAGCGTTGCCGACCTCATCGGCTTTGCCCTCATCCTCGCCATGGTCGTGCTCACCGCGTAGCCGCACTCGACAACAAAACCCCGCAGGTAAACTGCGGGGTTTTAACGTTCTCTAAAGGTTATGTGGCCAGAAGCTTAGATGAGCTCCATCTGCGTAAGAACTGCCGAGTACCAACCATTTGGATTTGCTGGGTTGTACTTTGCAGCGCCAGAAACAGAAAGCCTTCCGCCGTAGCCAGCAGCAAGACCAGCTGTGTGATCCCAGATAGCCTCTTCCCAGCTACCCCAGCTAGCAGAACCCCAACCCCATGCGTTGTAGGGGAGGAAGTTATACCTACCCTTTGTACTCTCAACTGCAGAAATAGCAGGCGAGAGACGCGGATCAACGCCGTAGGCCCATGCAGCCTCAGCAAAGGTTGAGCCGTAGCCAGCAAGAGGGGAGCCAGCAAGATAGGCGTCAATTCGAGCGCCCCAGCTGCTTACAAAGTTGGTCTTATCGCTTGACCAGTCAACATTTTGAGCCGAAGGAGTTGATGGGGTAGTGACTTCTGTGGTATTACCAGAAGCGTTGGTAAAGGTAGTCTCAGTAGAAGCTTCTTTCAGAGCCTCTTCTGCAGCTGCTGCCTCTGCTGCTGCCTGCGCAGCCTGCTCTGCTTGCAACTGCTCTCTTGTTGCAATTGCTGCATTCATAGCATCCTCAGCAGCCTTCTTCTGCTCTTCTGCCTCTGCCATCTGTGCATTTAAAGATGACTGAGTCTCAGAAAGCTCTTTGCTGAGGTCAACAAGGTGGTTGATAGCATCTGAATTTTTGTTCTGGATAATCTCAAGATACTGAACAACAGCAATCAAATCATTAAAGTTATCTGCCGATAAAAGCAGATCAATAATTCCCATGGAGCCCTGCTGCATACGATACATAGCTCTAATAGACTCTGCAGCTTTTAAGCGCTGCTCTGGGAGCTGTTGTTCAATCTCTGCAATACGTGCCTCGTTATCTGCAATCTGCTTTTGCAGCTCAGCTACGCGCTGGTTAGCGGCATCGTAATCAGAATTGGTCTGCTCTACCTTGGCCTGGAGCTCTTCAAGAGTCTCTGCCTGAGCTCTTGAGACGCCAAACAAAAAGGTATTAACAACAAGCACTGCTACAAGAAGTGCTGTCATAAGGGTAGAGCATGAAGGTAAGCGTCTATGACGCATATATTTGTTCAAATCGACCTCCGCGATTGGGGGCTTCCGATTAGTGCGCAGTTAGTGCCATCCGCTCATTACTGGCTTCAAGCGCAAGGTCAGATAACACTTGACCTCAAAAATACGCATAATCGCTTCTCTCCGCTCGTGCGAGGGTGTCAATTCTACTTGTTTTTGGCTCCAAATGCCAACTTTGCAGAAAACAAGGCACTTTTAAAGTAGTAAAGTCGTTAGGTAAAACCGTGAACGGTAGAAAAAGAAAGGGCGAACGGATTGCGTACAATAGGTTCGTAATCAGTCCCCAAGGAGGTTTTAGTGGAGTCGGCAATTTTGTGGATTGAAGCGCTTAAATCAGCGTTATTTGGCGTGGTTGAGGGTATTACCGAGTGGCTACCTATCTCATCAACAGGCCATATGCTGCTACTCAATCAGTTCTTACCACTCAATGTTTCTGAAGACTTCTGGAATATGTTCCTCGTTGTTATTCAGCTTGGCGCAATTCTTGCAGTATGTGTGGGATTTTTCCACAAGCTCAATCCCTTCTCGCCAAAGAAATCTAAGGACGAGAAGCGCTCTACCTGGAAACTCTGGGCAAAAGTGGTGGTTAGCTGCGTTCCTGCAGCAGCAATTGGTCTGCCGCTCAATGACTTCATTGAAGAGCATCTGGGAAGCCCTTTTGTTATTGCTGCAACCCTTATTTTCTACGGCATCATCTTTATTGTGCTTGAGCTACATCGCGAGAAGATCGCTGCAACGGTAAAGGTTGAAGCACCTCGCGGTAAACACATGCGTCCAGACGCTGCCGCATCCCTGAAGGCCCCCTCAGCCGACAACCTGGCCCGCGTACAAGACATTGACAACCTAGACTGGAAGACCGCACTTGGCATTGGTGTGTTCCAGGTACTTGCAATTGTTCCAGGTACTTCAAGATCCGGTGCAACAATCCTGGGCGGTTTAGCACTTGGTTGCTCGAGGGCAGTGGCTGCTGAGTTTACGTTCTTCCTGGCTATTCCTACTATGGCCGGCGCTTCTGCTTTGAGACTTGTGCGCTACTTTATGAAGGGCAACACCTTCACTGCTCCCGAGGCAATTATTTTGGGTGTTGGTTGTTTAGTGGCGTTTATTGTGTCGCTTGTTATGGTCCGTGCGCTTATGGGCTATGTCCGCAAGCATGATTTCAAGCCTTTTGGCGTGTACCGCATTATTCTGGGTATTGCAGTTATCGCATACTTCCTGCTTGTTAAGTAATTCTCTGACTGAAAGCGTTACAACATATGCGTTCAAGTGCGGTGAGTTTCTCGCCGCGCTTTTTTATGTCAAAACATATGGAAAATACGTGGAAAACCTGTGAAAGATATATGTAATCGCTCTGGGCTCATTTACTAAGAATTGCCTTGTCCTATATGCTCTTACAGCTGAATTTTGGCCGTAAGAGTACGTAATTACTTGTAATAGTTCCAGGAGGTTTTATGCGCCACATTAAGACGCTTCAGAGAATTGCGTGTGCACTTGCACTTGCGTTTGTTGCAGTTCTTGCAGTTTCTGCACCAAAACTTGCATTTGCAGATTCTATTGATACATCTACGCCAGGTGTAAAGGTTTCTGTTTTCTCGGCTGACGGTAATGCCGATACATCCAGGGTTCTTACAGACAACCCTCAGCGTTCTGGCCACCAGACTCCTGTTCCTGGTCAGTATGGCGAGATTGTTGTTCGCGTTGGCCAGACCATTAGAGACACTGGTGCGTATTCCCACTACACCACCACTCGTCCTGGTTTTGCTCCTTTTGGCGTAACCACTACGCTGGTCACCGCAGGTGCTTATCCTGAGCTCCCTGCTACTGATTATGACTTTACCTATGCTTTCTACGGAAATAGCAATACCGTAACTAACAATGGTGGTCAGTTCTATTTTGAGTTTACCGGTCGTAAGGTAACCCCTGCTAACCAGCCTGTTACGGCATTCTTCCTTGTTACTATGCAGGGAGATTCCTCTGATCCTGCTAACGTTGGCGGTAACACCACGCACTTTATGTGGGTTGGCTATCACATCCACGTTATTCCAGCAGAGACCACCCCAACTCCTACACCTACGCCAACGCCATCTGCGGTTAACCAGCTTATTTACGATGCAAATGGTGGCACCATCTACGGCAACGCAACCTATACAGAGTCCAAGACTCCAAACAACCCCCGTACCTATGGTTTTGCTGAGTACAACATCATTGAAGACCAGCCAGTCCGCGATGGTTACAAGTTTGAGTTCTGGAAGCGTTCTTACGTTGATAACCACTTCCGCTATGTTGGTGCTTCTGCTGTTCCTGCAGATGCAAACAACAACCCAGCTGGCGATAAGCGCTATGTTTCTGAGACTACTGTCTTTAACATGAGAAGCCCTTACACCCTGACTGCTGTTTGGAACCAGGAGTATGAGCTCAGCTATGACGCAAACGGCGGTACTGGTGCTCCTGCAGCACAGAACGGTTACTTTGGTATTGATAGCAACACTGCAGACTCTCTCACCGATCCTAAGAACGAGACTGTCTCTGCTACCGTTCCAACTCGCGATGGCTACATCTTCAAGGGCTGGAAGCTTGACGGTACTACCTACCAGGCAGGCGATCAGGTAACCCTTACCACCACCACTCCTAAGGTTGTTCTTGTTGCAGAGTGGGAACCAGAGCCAGTTGCTCCTGTTACCCCAGAAAACCCTGCTACTCCAGAAAATCCAGGAACTCCAGAAAACCCTGGTACACCAAGCACTCCTGGTACCCCAGGGAATCCTCTTGCACCAAGTTTCCCAGGCGTTCCAAATCCTGCAGCTATCCCATACTATGGCGGCCCTGCACTTCCATACACCGGTGATGAGAACCACACACTCAGCGCTATTGTTATGGCATGTGTTGCAGGCGGCGTGATTGCTCTAGCAGTTGTTGCTCGTGCAAAGAGCCGTCAGGCAAACTCCATGAACTAAGGCAGGCGTTTGGTCTAGAAGATCTTTTCGCCATACATGTGTAGAAGTTCAATAGCTGCGTTTATGCAGATAAACCGGTCTTCTTGTGAAGGCCGGTTTTTTATTGTGGAGGCAACAGAAACAATCGCAATTAATGTCCGGTTATCGGGGTACACTTTTAGTCTAAGAATGATTGACACAAGGACGGCGTAATGCAGATTGATCTTGAAGGTTTGAATCCTGCCCAGCATCAGGCGGTTATGACAACTCAGGGACCTCTGTTGGTTCTTGCAGGAGCTGGCTCGGGTAAGACGCGTGTTCTGACGTTTAGAATTGCGCACATGATTGCCGATGAAGGCGTTCGTCCTTGGCAGATTCTGGCTATCACGTTTACCAACAAGGCTGCAGCGGAGATGCGCGAGCGTCTTGAGGCGCTGCTTCCTAACAATATTCGCGGAATGTGGGTCTGCACGTTCCACGCTATGTGTGTTCGTCTGCTCAGAGAAGATGGTGAGCGTCTTGGCTATGGCCCCAATTTTGCTATCTACGATGATGACGATTCAAAACGCCTGGTAAAGACCATTCTGTCTGATTTAGATATTGATGTTCGTCAGTTCCCACTCAACTCCATCCGCTCTAAGATTTCTGCTGCTAAGAATGCGCTTCTGTATCCTGATGATGTAGAGGCTCAAGCAGCTAGTCCTATGGATCACGTGGTAGCTCGCGTGTACCGTGCGCTTCAGACTCGCTTAGATAAAGCCAACGCTATGGATTTTGACGACCTTCTGGTTAAGGCATTTGAGTTGCTCTCCAAGTATCCAGACGTGCTTGCTAAGTACCAGGAGCGTTTCCGCTACATCAACGTTGACGAGTATCAGGATACCAACGGCGTTCAGTACGCAATTACCAAGCTTTTGGCATCCAAGTATCGCAATCTTATGGTTGTTGGCGATGATGACCAGTCCATTTATTCGTGGCGTGGTGCAGACATCAAAAACATCTTGGCGTTCGAGAAAGACTATGAGGAAGCAGTTGTAGTTAAGCTAGAGCAAAACTACCGTTCAACCCAGCGTATTTTGCATTGCGCCAATATTTTGATTGATAACAATGAGCACGTGTTTGATAAGAAGCTCTTTTCAACCATTGGAGAAGGGGAGAAATTGCTTGTTATCGAAGCAAAAAATGAAGAACACGAAGCCGAGCGGATTGTCGCCGAGCTGATCGCCCATCGTTTTAGCCGTAAAACCAAATATAAAGATTACGCGATTTTGTATCGAGGCAATCATCAATCCCGATTATTCGAGAAAGTACTGATGCAAAACCGTATTCCTTACAAAATTTCG
>CALHQT010000162.1:0-2997 GCA_938038135.1 uncultured Atopobium sp. | reverse complement strand
AAAAATAACCAACTCTCTCATAGACACCTCCTCAGTCAACCCTAGCAACATAGACAAGAATCAACTTTCTACTCAGGTGCCGTTATTTAACTTATTGATGTAACAAGCTGAACATTCAACGTTCTTCTCGCCGCTCTTGGTTTTAGAGAGCCTTTTTGATCCTTCGAGATTTTCTTGCGACAAAAATCGGAAAGCCGTGAATGGTACACTTAGCACTCAGTTTCTAGAAAGGTTTTTCATGCCAAGCTCTTCGTATAAATCAAAACAAATGATTGTCATTCGTCGCGATCTCAAGATGCGTAAAGGAAAGATCGCTGCTCAGGCTAGCCATGCATGTGTTGAAGCCACACTAATGGCACTTGCAAAAGAGCGTCGACTTGATCAGGTTCGTGTTACTGATGATCAGAATTGGGTCTATTTGGACCATGCTGACGAAGATACCTCTGCAATCACTAACTGGTTTGATGCTGGCGTTGCAAAAGTATGCGTCTACGTTGATTCTGAAGAAGCGTTGCTTGAGCTTGCTGCTGAAGGAAAAGCTCGTGGCTTTGTTGTGGCCCTTATTAGGGACGCGGGCTTTACCGAGTTCCATGGAGAACCAACATTTACCTGTCTGGCGTTTGAGCCACTGGCTGCAGAAGATATTGATCCGTTAACGGGCGAGCTGCCTTTATACTAGGCGCTCTACCTTTGTACTAGGCGGTCTACCTTTGTACTAGGCAATCTGCCTCCGTACTAGCAAGCTACCACTGTCCTAGTAAGTTATCTCTGTCCAGACGAGGATACCTACATCAAGAAGGTGTGGCTCATAACCTCGTCAAAGATAGTGGTGACTACAAACATACCAATTGAGGCATAAAGGATTGCTGCCTGCCAAGAAAGGTGATTGGTCTCGATTTTTGAAATACGAGGATCAAGCTTTCCTTCTTTAAGGCTGATGGGGTCATCAATATCACGCGTAAAGCCCATCTGACGGTCCTCGTACTCTTTTCCGCTAAAGAGCAGACCAACGCCGCAAGCAATAATTCCCAAAGAAGAAATGACGTACATAACACGGCGCACCCAGTCGATGCCCGTAAACATATCCATACCGCTGGTAAAGTACGCAAATGCAAAGATAACAGCACTCATTCCAGCTGCTGTAAGACAACCATAACCAAATGCACGCAAGGCACTCAGTACCAGCTCTTTGAACTTCTCGCCACGAGAAGGTGTTTGTGAAAACTTGCTATCCATACACAACTCCTTGGTTGTTTATTTGTTTTCTGTATAGCTTATAGCGTATAGGAAGTCTGCGCTTGATGATACAATTTCTACAGTAAATCTTGGCAGGAGGACGCATGCGTATCGGCTTTGATAACGAGAAGTACATCACTATGCAGGCGGATCGAATCCACCAGCGTATCAGTGAATTTGGCGGCAAGCTCTACCTTGAGTTTGGCGGTAAACTGCTCGACGACAACCACGCTTCTCGCATCCTCCCTGGATTTGCTCCAGATGCAAAAGCTCAGATGCTTCAGCAGCTTGCTCACGAGGCAGAGGTTGTCTTTGCCATCAACGCAAACGACATTGAAAACGGCAAGCGCAGAAGCGATATTGGCGTTACCTATGCCGATGACGTGCTGAGGCTTATGGACATCTTCCGTGCTCGCGGCCTTGCCATTGGCGGCGTTGTCATTACGCAGTACTCTGGTCAGCCAAAGGCAAAGGCCTATCGTGCGCGCCTAGAAAACATGGGCATTGCCGTGTACCGCCACTACCCCATTGAGGGCTACCCCTCCAATATTGACCTGATTGTCTCGGCGGAGGGCTACGGTAAAAACGAGTACGTAAAGACTACGCATCCTCTGGTAGTTGTAACAGCACCTGGTCCTGGCTCAGGCAAGCTTGCTGTCTGCCTTTCGCAGCTCTACAACGAGAACGCCCGTGGAGTCCGCGCAGGTTACGCAAAGTTTGAGACGTTCCCCGTTTGGAACCTTCCGCTCAAGCACCCCGTAAACGTTGCCTACGAGGCAGCTACGGCAGATTTGGGCGACAACAACATCATCGATCCATATCACCTTGAGGCTCACGGCGAGGTTACCGTTAACTACAACCGCGACGTTGAGGCTTTTCCTGTGCTCAAGGCCATGATGGAGAAAATCGCAGGTACCAGCCCATATCAGTCTCCAACCGATATGGGCGTCAATATGGTTGGCAACTGCATTATTGATGATGAGGTTTGCCAGGAAGCTTCCAAGGCAGAGATTGTACGCAGGTGGTTTAGGGCTGCCGAGAAACTCGAGCGTACTGGCATGGGTGAGCGTGAACTCACAAAGATTAACCTCTTGATGAAAGACGTTAACGTTGACCAGAACTTCTCGCCAGCTCATGCAGCTTGTTTGCATAAAGCAGAAGAGACAGGAAAGCTTGCGGGCGCTATGGTTATGCCTGACGGCACCATTATTACCGGCAAGACTTCGGAGCTTTTAGGTGCGCCAGCGTCGCTTTTGCTCAACGCCCTCAAATACGTAGTTGGTATTGAGAAGAAGACGTTTATTGTCTCGGATGAGGTTTTAAGGCCTATTTGCGCACTAAAAGAGAACAACTTTAAGCTGGCTCGCACCAGCCTCTGCGCTGATGAGATGCTCATTGCGCTCTCTATCAGCTCAATTACCAACCCATTGGCCGGAAAAGCCGTTGATGCCACGCAACTACTCCGTGGATGCGACGCGTATTTCTCGTCAATTATTCCAAGCGACGACGAGTCCATCTATCACAAGCTGGGCATTAACGTGTGTTGCGAGCCAATTTTTGAACAAGGACAATTCTTTCACCAGTGATTTTTAAGAGCTCACATAAAAGCAAGAAAACGAGAAACTCTACGACTCGTTCTAAAACTAAACACACACCTGCTTCTGCAAACGCTTCAAAACGTAAGCAGCGGGCGATGCATACACTTAAGCAAAATTCTCAGAACAATCCTGTTGTTACATGGGGACTCATTACGCTGGCCAT
>CALHQT010000161.1:0-7262 GCA_938038135.1 uncultured Atopobium sp. | reverse complement strand
AGCTTTCTGGTGGTCAGCAGAGACTTTGCGCACTTGCAGGCGTTATTGCCATGCATCCAAAGGTACTTGTGCTCGATGAGCCTACCAGTGGACTTGATCCTTACTATTGCTCTGAGCTCAGAAAAATTATCAACGCTGTTCTTGAAGATGGTTGTACCGTTATTGAGCTCACACACTCGATGGAGGATGCGGCGGAAGCTGACCAGATTATCGTGCTCCATGAGGGTGACCTGGTTTTCTCAGGCTCGTCGCAACAAACATTTACTCATTTCTCAGAGGCAGAATTCCAGGAACTTGGTCTGGGCATTCCTCATGCACTTGTTTGGGCGCAACGTCTGTCCCGCGCCACCGGCATCAACCTTGGAGAACCCTTGACTCTGTCTGATCTGGTAGATGCGCTGGTTGCTGCGTTGCCGACCAACTCTGGCGACGCGCGAGCCAGCGCCACAAAGACCGACAACCTCTCGCAAGGAGGTTGCTATGGCGCTTAAGATTTCTGTGGGCCAGTACTATCACGGGGACTCGCTCATCCATAGGCTTAATCCCAACGTTAAATGCCTGGCCGCACTCCTTCTGATGCTTGCAACATTTTTTATCCGCAACGCGCCACAGCTTGCACTGCTGATAGTAGGCGTGCTCTGCCTGCTGGCACTCGCAAAAATCCCTGTCAAACAGGTGCTTGTGTCAATCGTCCCACTTGCCTGGCTTCTCATTTTCCTCTCACTCTTCAATCTGTTGCTGACGCGAGAAGGAACTGTGCTTGTCTCCTGGTCAATCTTTACCATCACTGATGTGGGAGCATGGAGTGCTTTTCTCTACCCCGTACGCATTTTAGCTGCAATTTTAATGGGCGCACTACTCCTGCTTACCACAACTCAAACGGATCTAGGCAATGCCTTTGAAGCAGCATGCTCGCCACTTTCTAAGATTGGTCTTCCCGGCAAAGAAATTGCCATGATTTTCTCGCTTATGCTGCGCTTTATTCCAACACTTGCAGGTGACGCTGTATCTATTTCAGAAGCTCAAACTGCTCGCGCAGGAGACGTTGCTTCAGGTTCGCTGCCCAAAAGACTCCGCGCCACCTTCTCCATTGTGGTGGCGCTTCTGGCCAGCTCGCTCAGGCATGCCAACAACCTTTCTAAGGCACTCGATGCTCGCCACTATGTAGCAGGGGCTTCTCGCACACGTTGGCATCAGCCAACCTTTGGCTCTTGCGAGACAATTGCCTTGGTCGTCACCGTTTGTTTTATCGCGCTTATCTTTGTGCTGGCGTAAAGCGCGCTGGCTTAAGTGTACTGGCGAAAAACGTTCTGGTGTAAGCGTGCTGGCGTAAAACTTTTAACTAAATAATCTGTATTTTTAACGCTCTGTTACAACCCGTTTTTCTTTTCTCGACAAGCGTCAATTTGTCCACCTAAGTAACGTACAATAAAGCCAGTAAAAGCGTAAAAGGCTTGCATTGAAAGGTGGCCCCATGGTCCTGCGCGTCTACGTCCAAAGAAAATCTGGTTTCGAGGGCGAGGCAAAAGCCCTGCTCAAAGAAGTGAAAGACCTTCTTGGTATTACCGAGTTACAACGCATTGACCTGCTTAACCGCTATGATGTTGAGGGAATTTCAGAGGAACTCTTTGAGTCCTGCATCCCCACCGTTTTCTCAGAGCCACAGTCCGATCTTGCCAGCCGTACCATGCCAGAGTTTTCTTCTGAAGGTGCGGCTGTTCATACGTTTGCTGTTGAGTTTTTGCCTGGCCAGTTTGACCAGCGCGCAGACTCCGCAGCTGAGTGTGTGCAGCTCATCAGCCAGGGAGAGCGTCCTCTGGTGCGCTCCGCCCGCATTTATGTGCTGACCGGAAACCTCACTGAGGCAGACGTTGCCGCCATTAAGAACTACCTCATCAACCCCGTTGAGGCTCGCGAGGCTTCCCTTGAGCTGCCCGAGACTCTCAAGATTTCCATTCCAGAGCCTGCAGACGTAGAGGTTCTTGAGGGCTTTAATGCCCTTGACCAGGACGGCCTCAAGGAGTTCATTGCTTCTCACGGCCTTGCTATGGACCTGGCTGACCTCACCTTCTGCCAGCAGTACTTCACCACAGAGCAGCGCGATCCCACCATCACCGAGATTCGCGTCATTGATACCTACTGGTCAGACCACTGCCGCCACACCACCTTTAACACCGGAATTACCGGCGTGCAGATTGATGATGACCTGTTAAAGGCCGCGTTTGAGAAGTATCTCTCCATGCGCAAAGAGCTTGGGCGAGAAGATCGTGCCGTTTCTCTTTGGGACATGGCAACTATTGGTGCAAAGTACCTTCGCGAGAAGGGCGTCCTCACCAATCTTGATGAGTCAGAAGAAATCAACGCCTGTACCGTAAAAGTCAAGGTAGATGTTGACGGCAAAGACGAAGACTGGCTCTTCCTCTTCAAGAACGAGACTCACAACCATCCAACCGAGATTGAGCCTTTTGGTGGCGCAGCTACCTGCATTGGTGGTGCTATCCGCGATCCCCTTTCTGGCCGCAGCTACGTCTACCAGGCAATGCGCGTCACCGGCGCCGCAGATCCAACCGTTCCAGTTTCCAAGACCCTTCCTGGAAAGCTTCCTCAGCGCACCATCGTTCGCACGGCAGCTGCAGGTTATTCCAGCTACGGTAATCAGATTGGCCTTGCTACGGGCCAGGTTTCTGAGCTCTACCACCCAGGCTACGTTGCAAAACGCATGGAGATTGGTGCCGTTGTAGGCGCAACTCCTCAAAGCCACGTCCGCCGCGAGCGTCCAGAAGATGGCGATATCATCGTTCTTCTCGGCGGCCGCACTGGTCGCGATGGCATTGGCGGCGCAACCGGTTCTTCCAAGGCTCACGACACTGGCTCCATTGAGCGCGACGGAGCCGAGGTCCAGAAGGGCAACGCCCCTGTTGAGCGCAAGCTTCAGCGCCTCTTCCGCCGTGAAGACGCCTGCAAGCTCATCAAGCGCTGCAACGACTTTGGCGCAGGCGGCGTTTCTGTTGCTATCGGCGAGCTTGCCGACGGCCTCGATGTCAACCTGGACGCCGTTCCAAAGAAGTACGACGGCCTTGACGGTACTGAGCTGGCAATCTCCGAGTCTCAGGAGCGTATGGCCGTTGCTCTTGAGGCAAAAGACGTAGAGCAGTTCTGCGCATACGCCCGCGAGGAAAACCTCGAGGCAACCATCGTGGCTACCGTCACCGAGGATCCTCGCCTGGTCATGCGCTGGCGCGGACAGAAGATTGTCAACATCAGCCGCGCATTTCTCGCCTCAAACGGCGCTCCTAAATCAATTACCGTGCGCCTGGCCAAGCCTCTTGCTTACCAGCGCACCTGGGCAGGCACAACTCTTGGCGAGAAACTCCACTCGCTGGTACGCGATCTAAACGTTGCCTCCAATAAGGGTCTCTCTGAGCGTTTTGACTCTACCATTGGCGCAGGCACCGTCCTTATGCCTTTTGGTGGCGCTCGTCAGCTTACCCCTGCCCTTTCTATGGTGGCTAAGCTTCCTGTTATGGGCCAGACCAACACCGTCTCGGGCATGGCCTGGGGCTTTAACCCCTACCTCATGGAGGCCGACCAGTTCCGCGGCGCATACCTCTCTGTTGTTGAGTCTGTTTCCAAACTAGTTGCCACCGGCTTTAAATACCAGGACCTCTACCTCACCTTCCAGGAGTACTTCGAGAAGCTTGGTCAGAATCCTAACCGTTGGGGCAAGCCAGCCGCAGCCCTTCTCGGCGCACTGATGGCCCAGGTCAACCTTGGTCTTGCTGCTGTCGGAGGCAAGGACTCCATGTCCGGTACCTTTGAGGACCTGGATGTTCCACCAACACTGGTTTCGTTTGCTACCGGCCTTACCAAGGTGGACAAGATTGTCTCCAACGAGTTCAAGGGTGCAGGTCACAGGCTTATCTCTATTGTCCCATCCTACGACGAGAGCGGCCTTCTCCCCGACAACGAGTCCCTGCTCACCGCATACAAGCTGGTCAGCACCTTGGTCCAGTCCAAGAGTGCGCTCGCCATCACCACACCAGGTTACGGCGGCGTGGCCGAGGCCCTCTTCAAGAGCTGCCTGGGCAACAAGTTGGGCGTTGAGCTGGTCCCAGAGATTTCTGCCGACGCGCTCTTCTCGCCAACTTACGGAGCCTTCATCGTTGAGCTGGCAGACGGCGTTTCCGTTGACGACGTCGACGGCGTGTGCGTGGCTCCTCTGGGCGTCACCACGTCTGAGTACGTCTTTAGCGCATGTGGCGAGAAGATCGACCTCTCCGAGCTCCAGGAAGCATGGGAGCGCCCACTTGAGGAGGTCTTCCCGTACCGCGGAGGCTCCGACGAGGCTGTGGAGAAAATCAGCTTCGACGGTGCATCCACACGACACTCCTATGCTGGTCCAGCCCTTATCGCACCTGCTCGCCCACGCGTCATCATCCCCGTATTCCCAGGTAACAACTGCGAGTACGACGTTGCGCGTGCTTTTGAGCGTGCAGGCGCTGACCCAACCACGCTGGTCATTAACAACCTGACACCTCAGGACATTGTTGAGTCCGCAAATGCACTGGCAGAGTCCATCAAGAAGAGCCAGATTGTCATGATTCCAGGCGGCTTCTCTGGCGGAGACGAGCCAGACGGATCTGCTAAGTTTATCTGCGCGCTCTTCCGCGCTCCTCAGGTTACCGAGGCTGTTCGCGAGCTTCTGCAGCAGCGCGATGGCCTTATGCTGGGCATTTGTAATGGCTTCCAGGCACTCATCAAGCTGGGCCTTGTTCCTTACGGCGATATCCGACCCATGGACGACACCTGCCCAACACTGACGTTCAACACCATCGGCCGCCACCAGAGCCAGCTTGTTCGTACCAGCGTTGCATCCACGATGTCGCCATGGCTCTCCAAGTGCGCGCTTGGCGACATCCATACCATTGCTATCAGCCACGGAGAAGGTCGCTTTGTTGCCTCCGACGAGCTGCTTGAGACGCTCAAGGCAAACGGCCAGATTGCAACGCAGTACGTTGACGCAACAGGCACTCCAAGCATGGACTTCTCCGTTAACCCTAACGGCTCCGTCCTGGCTATCGAGGGCATTACCAGCCCCGATGGTCGCGTCCTGGGCAAGATGGGTCACACAGAGCGCTCCGGTGCGGGCCTCTACAAGAACATCCCCGAGCTCACCGCCGGCGACCAGTTCCAGCCTCTCATTGAGGGCGGCGTCGAATACTTCAAGTAAACTAATCTCAGAAAATACTAGATAAGTTAAGGTTCCACATTTTGAATAAATGTGGAACCTTTTTAGTAGTTATCAGTTAAATCTTTTAGTTTGCTGTCTCGGATTTTTGATTTTCTCGTATAAGACAAATCAGTTGGTCAATATTTTTTACTTTCCAACAATCAGAAATATGTAGACTACAGTTGAAAGATTCATTCAACTCGTTGACGAAGTAAATAAAATCAAATGAATCCTCAAATGAAGACTGTAGGTCATTTTCATTCAACAACTTCTCTGGAAATAGCTCCCTATACAGATCTGATAATGAAGTTCTCGTGCAATCAGATTGGTAATTTGGACTCTTATTATCAGACAAGGTCATAATGAAGCTTGATTTATGTAATGCCTCAAGCATCTCGTTGAACTTTATTTTCATAGTTGGTGTTCGAGGAAAACGTTCAAGTGCATATACATGTACTATCTTTGTTTTTAAAATAGAGCAAATTGTTTTTGAGTTTGATTTTATGCTATTAATTTTTTTATTATCAAGCGCTCCTTCAACACATATACACAACGCTTGCTCATCTTCTATAAATCCTTTTCCTAAATAAATTTTATTAAAAATCTTTAACTCTAAAAATAACTGTTTAAGTACTTCTTCCCTTTCTGCAAGGGAATAAAACTTTCCAAATAATTTTGTATCATTTGACCTGCCTAAAATGTATAAAAACCCTTCATCAAAAAAGCCAACATCATGTGTATTAAAGTTTCCAAGTATAAGTTCTCTTCTCTTCACAATTCCTTCCACGATTTCATATTGTGAAATTGATGGACTTTGAATATAAATTTCTCCCAATGAACCTTCGTCAACTTCTTCATTTTCAAGATCCTTAATTGTAATTTCACCATCAAGAGATAAACCAGAACTAACAAGCTTTGCTTTATATGAATTATCATCTGGTGTGTTGTAGTCTATAGTCTTAAGTGTTGATCCATTTTGAACACTATAGGGAGAAAAAGCAACAGCACACGTTGCTTCACTTAAACCATAAACTGGCAAGATAGTATTTCTTTTTAATCGAAATGAACTCATCTTGTCGTAGAAAAGCTCGACTGTTTGTTTATGCAACTGATCCGAACCACTTAGAATCAATCTGATGTCCGACAAATCAATATCACTGCACTTAAAATCATACTGAGCCATAAACTCAAGAGCAAAATCTGGAAGTGCAGTTATCGTCGTCTTAAACTTACTTAAATCACTCATAAATGAATCTGGATACCTAAAGGGATAATTAGAATCAAGCAATAGCTGATTAGTTAGTTTTGAAGAAGCTGACAAAAACAAACCCGAAAAACCCATGCAATGAGTTAGAGGCATCCAATTTACAACCCTGTCATCTGGAGAGGCCAAGATTGATTTGTTGATTGCATTTAGATTAGATATTGCGTTTATTTCTGAAATGCATGATCCATGCGGCTGCGCGGTGGTGCCGCTTGAATACTGAACATATAGAACATCTTCAGGGCTTTCTCCTGCGTTGAAAGATACAACTTCTGACAAAGACGCCGTGTTTTCAGTACACCTACTCTCTTTTTTCCAGGAATTATACAGATCATCGTCTATCAACAATAATTTTTCCTTGAATTGTTTCTTAAACAAATCAATTTTCGAATGTCGATTAGTGTCATTGCAAAAATCGATAAGTAAAGGAACTACACCTAAAAAAATACAAGTCCAAAATGAAATAACATACTTAATCTTATTAGAAGACAGAAGCAATACAAACTGCCTTTCATTTGTACTGCAATCTGAGATAAAGGCAGTATTCTTTAAATATCTAGCAAAGTCAACTGCCTCAAGACATAAGTCCCTATAAGAAATAAAAAACAATTCATCATCGGGATGCTCCTTATAGTAGAGCCCCTTTGTAGTTTCTAGTCTCATAGAATTAAATATCGACAAAAATGAGTCAAGCATTTTTATTTATTCTCCATGGGTAAATTTTTTGAAAATCTGTAACGGACCATCGCAATATAAAAGGATAAAAAG
>CALHQT010000160.1:0-7261 GCA_938038135.1 uncultured Atopobium sp. | reverse complement strand
ACCCGCATATGAACTGCCTCCCATTTCTTATGTCCAAGAAATGGGAGGCAGTTCACTTTGACTTAGATGGTAGTGCTCAATTGTTTTGGCAAGAATTTAGATTCTGCAAATAATTTATGATTCAGCGTATGTAAGCATGCAATGAGGGTATAGTATGCCATGGTTAACAAATTGAGGAGTATCTGTATGAGTCCTATTGATATTTTGGTTGTTCTTATCGTCATTGCTCTTGTTGCTCTTTGTGTCCGCTCTCAACTTAAGAGCGCAAAAGAGGGTTCTTGTTCTGGCTGTTCTTCATCCAGCAGCTGTGGCACTCATCACGGTGGAGACGGTCACTGTGGTGTTGCTCAGAAAATGATTTCTGACGTCGATAAGGCTTTTGACGCTCAATAGGTCAATTGTCACAATTTCATTAACAATTTTTACCATTCGCCCGGTTTCAGGGAAGTGGAAACATAGCCGTAACAAGAATGTGTCATGGTAGTTACGATTCCAGTTTTCTGACCCGGGAGGGCCACATGAGTACAGATAAGAAAATTGATTACATTCTTCGCACGGTAGAGGAGCGAGACGTCCGCTACCTGCGTCTTTGTTTTACCGATGTACTCGGCGGATTAAAGGCTCTCTCCATTTCCCCCGAGGAGCTAGAAGAGGCTTTTGTTGAGGGCATTGGTTTTGACGGCTCCAACGTTGACGGCTTTGCTTCCCAGGAGCAGTCCGATCTTCTCGCATTCCCTGACGCAGATACGTTCCAGATTCTTCCATGGAAGACAGATGACGGTGTAGTTGCAAACGTATTCTGCGATATTCAGACTCCTCGACGTGAGGCTTTTACAGGCGATCCACGCCTTGTACTGAGAAATGCTTTTATCAAGGCAGAAGACCTTGGCTATGTCGCAAATGTTGGCCCTAAGCTTGAGTATTTTTATTTTGTGAGCGGGACTGAGCCAAAGCCTATTGATCAGGCTGGATACCTTGATTTGAATTCTGCTGATCTCAGTCATAGTCTTCGATACTCCACGTCTCGTGCACTTGAGAATCTTTCTATTCCTGTTCAGTATTCTTTCCATGCAGCTGGCCCTGCTCAAAACGGCGTTGAGCTCCGTTATGCAGAAGCACTAACTTGCGCGGATAACATTGTTACTGCTCGTCTGGTTATCAGACATATTGCAACACTTCACGGTGTGTTTGCTTCGTTTATGCCAAAGCCTCTTCAGGGAGTTCCTGGCTCAGCCATGCTTTTGAATCAGTCGCTTCTTGACCACGATGGCGAGTCTCTGTTCTGGGCTCCAAAGACTGAGAGCGAAGCCCACCTTTCTGAGCTTGCTCAACACTACATTGCAGGTCTTATTAAGTACGCTCCCGAGTACATGCTTATTACTAACCCAACGGTTAATTCCTATAAGCGTTTTGATCGTGATGCTATTCCTGCCTATGCAACCTGGGGTCGTAAAAACCGTTCTGCTATGGTTCGTATTCCTACGCATAAGCCAGGAAAGCATGTTGCCACCCGTGCTGAACTGCGTATTCCTGATCCAACCGCAAATCCTTATTTGGCTAATGCTGTCACGCTTATGGCTGGACTTAAGGGTATTGAAGAAGGCCTCTTGCTTCCTGAAGAGTTTGTAGGCGGAAATCCTGCCGATTATGGCGAGAAGCTCCCAATTAATCTTGGAGAGGCACTTGAGCGCTTCAAGCAGTCAGAGCTTCTTAAAGATGTTCTTGGTGAGCACATCTTCTCGTACCTGTGCGAACGCAAGGCAGAGGAGTGGCGTGAGTATTGCCTGGCAGTTACTGACTGGGATACGCAAAAGTATTACGCTGGTTGCTAAGCAACTATTCTGCTTGCGTTTATAGGTACCTTTGAACCCTGTTCTGATTTTTTCAGAGCAGGGTTTTTTGACGAGAAACCCTTGTTTCACGCAAAGAATGTAGCCTTCTTATTCGAATTGTTACCGTTTTATGAACTGAAAAAATTACTTTTACCTGGTCTTTATTGGATAGAATGACTAAATAGTAGTCATTTATGCAAAGAAGTTGTTCTTCTCGTCATTTTTATGCAATAAAAACGAGAAATATGATGAAAATTATAAGTAGATTTTTCATATTTGCTTCCTATAATTCATTCCAATGAATTTCAGCTCAGAATTATTCAGGAAGAGGCAAATATGAAATCGTCACTGGTTACTACCGTTAAAAAGAATGCCCTAAAGGGCGTAGCTGCTGTTTTTATGGTATGTGCACTTGTTGGTCTTATGGCTTGCTCGTCATCTAAGCAAGAAAATGCGCAACAGGGTACTACTTCATCCTCTGATTCAAGCTATACGCTGGTAACTAAGGGTCATCTGACCGTTGTAGCAGAGCTTGGTTTCCAGCCTTTTGAGTACTTTGAAGGTAACTCAACCACTCCTGTTGGTTTTGACGTTGATCTTATTACCGAGATTGCAAAAAGACTCAATCTTGAGGTTACGTACCTGCCAAACCAGAAGTTTGACACTCTTGTTCCAACTATTAAGCAGGGTGGCAAAGCGGACGTTGCTATCGCAGGTATTACTATCACTGACGAGCGCTCTCAGGAGGTAGACTTCACTACTTCTTACCTCGACTCCAATCAGTCCCTGGTTGTTAAGTCTGGCAGCACCGAGACCGAGCAGACGCTCAACGACGCCTCTAAGAAGGTTGTTGTTCAGACAGGTACTTCCGGCGAGGATTGGGCCAAAGAGAACCTTCCAAAGGCAACTATTATTTCTGTAGACGACGTTGCTGCAGCAATGGCAGGAGTTCAGACTGGTTTGTACGATGCTATGGTCATTGACTTGCCTGTTGCTTCCAATCTGATTAGCACTTCATATTCTGATCTGACTATTGCAAAAGAGATTCCAACAGGTGAGCAGTACGGCATTGTTGTTTCCAAAGACAATCCTGCACTAACTGAGGCAATCAACAAGGTTCTTGCAGACATGGAGAAGGACGGAACCATGACTTCTCTCAAAACCAAATGGTTTGGCTCTAACATCTAGTTTTACCAGCTCAGCAAAAGTGCTTGAAGTCAGATTTGGCTTCAAGCACTCACTGTTTTCATCAGGATTTATCGCAACTAAGCTCTAAAGGAGTATCACGTGATTGCACTTTTGCACAAAACTATGTCAGGACAGCAACTGTCCTTGTGCATGTCATCTGTAAGTTTCGACGACAAACCTACGACCCAGGATACGGCTGAGTCAAAGGGTTTGCATACACGTGTGCACTCCACGCTGCTTGTAGTTCTTCTCGCCACGCTTCTTTTGAGTGGGCTGTTCTTTATGTCTCTGAGCGTGTTTTCTGTTCAGAGTGCGTTTGCTCTCACCACAAATAAGGCAACAGCTAAGTCAAATCAGACAGAAGGCAATGGCGTTATCGGTGGCAAAGAGACTCGTTTAACCTGGGAGGGAACAGTTGAGGACGAGCAGGTCTCTCAGCTTACATTGCAGTTTCCTGAGGGCTCCAATCTGCAGAGCGCAACCACTAAGGTGACCGTTCTTTCAGGTCTTACGCGCGAGAAGATCGAGGCAACTGCAAGCGTTCAAGGAACGAAGGTTGTTGTTTCTTTTGCAACACCCGTAGATGCTCAGAAGCTTATTCGCGTAGAGATTTCCGGCATGAAGTTTCCTGCTGACGGCGGTTCGTACACTGTTGAGGGAACATATACCACTGAGCAGGGAACTCAAAAGCTTGCCTCTTCTCCCGAAATCACCATTATTCCTAACACTCCTGTTCAGGCTCTAGTGAATTGGCTTGATGCTCAGCCTTGGGTTGAGGCGTGGAATTCCAACCACTTTTTGGGCATGTTCTTAAAGCCTCAACTGATTGTCTCTTCAGTTGTGATGCTCTTTCCTGGATGGCTCGTTTGTCTTGCAATTGTAATTTGTGCCTATCCTGTGGCTATTGTGCTGGGAATGGGCTTTGCGCTGCTGAAGATTTCCAAGAATCCGCTCCTGCGTGCACTTGCGGTGGTATATATCAATTTGTTGCGTGGAACCCCATTCTTCCTGCAGATTTATATTCTGTTCTTTGGTCTTCCTATGTTAAATATCAATCTGGACACCAATTTGCTTGGCTTTATTGTGGTTGCTATTAACTCTTCTGCGTATCTTTCAGAGATTTTCCGCGCGGGCATTCAATCAATCCCGCAGGGTCAGTATGAGGCAGCAAGCTCTCTTGGTATGAATCGTTTCCAGACCATGACGTTTATTATCATTCCTCAAACTATCCGCCGGGTTATTCCGCCTCTTACCAGCGACTTTATTACTTCCTACAAAGATACCTCGCTGCTTTCTTCTGTAGGTGTTATGGAGCTGATGATGTTTGCTAAAAACCTCACCACCTCAACGGGAAACATGACGCCATATATGACGGCCGCTCTGTTCTATTTGGCAATTACCTTGCCACTTATTAAGGTAGTTGGCACTATCGAGAAACGCATGGAGCAGTCAGAAACAGGTAAAACAGCAAGCGCCGCAGCTAGTAAGACTCAAGCTCTTTCCAAGGAGGAAAACTAATGTCTTTCTTTTCTTTCAAAAAGAAGTCGAACACAGAACAACCTGCCTTGGATGCTGAAGTTGCTGCACAAGAGGCATTTGAGCGCGATAAGCCCCTTACGAATCATGCCTTTGAGCCAGGTGAACATCCTATTGTTCGTATTGAGCACCTCAATAAGTCGTTTGGAACAACGCACGTCTTAGATGATGTTAATCTGACTGTTTGGCCAGGTGAAGTTGTGGTTGTGCTTGGTCCTTCGGGCTCTGGTAAGTCCACCATGCTTCGTTGTATCAATCTACTGGAGACTCCTTCTGCAGGCCATATTCTTATTGAAGATCAAGAGATTACGGGCACAAATGAAGTAGAGGTCAACGCCCTTCGCAGAGATGTGGGAATGGTCTTTCAGCAGTTCAATCTGTTTGGTCATTTAACGGTTAAAGAAAACGTAATGATTGGTCAGATTAAGGTTCTAGGAAAGTCAAAAGAAGAGGCGGAAGCAGAGGCACTAAAGCAGCTTGAGGCTGTTGGACTTGCCGATAGAGCAGACTTCAAGCCTGGTGCGCTTTCCGGTGGTCAGCAGCAGCGTGTAGCAATTGCTCGTGCTGTGGCAATGCACCCAAACGTGCTTCTTTTTGACGAGCCTACATCCGCACTTGACCCCGAGCTTGTTCGTGGTGTTTTGGATGTTATGCGTGATCTGGCAAAGAACTCTGGCATGACCATGATTGTGGTAACTCACGAGATGGGATTTGCAAAAGACGTGGCAGATCGTGTGGTCTTTATGGAAGGGGGAGTGGTAGTTGAGCAAGGAACTCCTGATGTCATCTTTAACAATCCACAGAACCCTCGAACAGCTGAGTTCATTGGCGCTATTGCGTAAAACCCATACTTTTTATAGTTAATTCGCATATAAAAATAAATTAGGGCGGGAAAATCTTCTCGCCCTAAATGCAGATAATGAGGTATATCTGCTCTTTATTCGCAGCTTGTGGTATGCTTGATAAGATTAAGCTTATTCAAGGGGGAATCGATGCATCACAAGAGTATTCTTCTTGTATCTGCAACGACACGCTTACATGAACGTATGCGTGAACTTTCGCATGTCATTGATGTGTCTATTGCTCTTGCAAACGCTGCTTCTTTCTCGCAGGCTGCTGCTTCTGGTCACACGTTTGACCTGATTATTCTTGATCAAAAAGAACTTTCCCAGGATGTTATTAGCACGGTTGAGAATTATTCTGCGCAAAATGGCGGAATTGCTCGCCTGTTTGTTGCTGACCTTGATAATCTTTCTAAGTTTGTTCTGCCTGTTCAGGGCAAGAGCGATTTTATTTTGTCTACTGCAACTATCCAGGAGTTTAGCCTCAGGTGCTCGCTGCTTTTGTGGCCAGGTACCGAGAGTACTTCTAGAGATTTGGTTATTGTTGACAACATAAAGATTAACCTGGCAACGTATCAGGTTTATATTGATGAATCTCCTGTTGATCTTACGTATATGGAGTATCTGCTGCTGTCATTCTTGGCAACTCATCCGTCTCGTGCATACTCTCGTGAGGCTCTTTTGCAGCGCGTTTGGGGCTTTGAGTACTGCGGTGGCACCAGAACAGTTGACGTTCACGTAAGGCGTGTTCGCTCAAAGATTGGTCCTCAAGCAGCTGCTCATCTTGAGACGGTTCGCGGCGTAGGCTATCTGTTTAGAGCATAATCGCAGGTACAAACTGCATTTAATGGGATCTGAAACTTTTTACTTACTAGTAGGACTCCCGCGCGTCTTTCTCATAATGAGAAACGAATTTTTGTCCGGTATAACGGGTAGAATACACATATTGAAAAATTGATGTATAGCGCAGAATTATTTGCGTTAGCTGTTTGCATCAAAGTGATGTTAAGGAGGATGTCTATGGAGAACCAAGCACATGGTTTAACCACAGATTCCGCTGTTTATAAGCGTTTCTCGCCAGTTAAGCATACTGGATTTATGTCTATGTTTAAAAGCTCAAGTGTAAAAAGAACAGCTTGTGCAATTGCTTTTGCCGTTGCTTGTGTTCCTACCATTGCGTTGGGAGAGGGAATTTCTAAGCTTCCTGCAGTATCTGGTCAGGCAAGTATTTCTCAAGCAGCAACGTCTCGTCCTGCTGCAGAACCAACTGATACTAAGACGGCAGAAACGGTAGCTTCTAAGGTTTTGCCTTCGGTTGTGTCCGTTAAGGCTACCAGTGATTCATCAGGCTCAACCGGTTCTGGCGTTGTATTGAACACAAATGGAGACATTCTTACCAATTACCACGTTATCGAGGGTATGGATACATTTTCTATCTCCGTTAATGACAAAGAGTATGAGTGCACTGTCGTAGGAACAGACCCTACCTCTGACCTTGCTGTTCTTCATGCTGACCTTAAGGGAGATAGCCTAACCCCAATTGAGATTGGTAATTCCGATAACTTAGCTCCTGGTAGTTGGGTTATGAGTGTTGGTAGCCCATTTGGTCTTGATCACTCTGTTTCTGCAGGTATTGTGTCTGCTCTTTCTCGTGGAGATATGCTTGAGACAGAGGGTGGAGAAACCACTATTTATGCAAACCTCATCCAGGTTGATGCAGCTATTAACCCAGGTAATTCTGGCGGCGCTCTGGTTGACTCTAATGGTCAGCTTGTGGGTATTTGTACGTTGTTCTCGTCAGATACCAAGTCATTTGCGGGTATTGGCTTTGCAATTCCTGTTAACTACGCCATTGATATTGCA
>CALHQT010000159.1:0-15793 GCA_938038135.1 uncultured Atopobium sp. | reverse complement strand
ATCAGACCGTAAATCCACAATGGGCAAACGAGGAAACTGCTGCTTTTAGCGCAGACCGCGCTAACCGCGTTGCCCGCAACTCCGTAACCTCTATGGGCGTTTCCGCAGCTGCTCGCGACATCACCACCATGCGCACCTACGCTGACACCTACGGTGTTGCTGTTGCAAAGACGGGCGACGTCACTAACCAGCGTCAGAGCGGTCGCTGCTGGATGTTCTCTTCTTTCAACGTACTTCGCCAGGAGGCAATCAAGAAGCTTGACGTTGATACCTTTGAGTTCAGCCAGGCATATGGCATGTTCTACGACAAGCTTGAGAAGGCAAACTCTGCACTTGAGTACATCATTCAGACCGCTGACCAGCCAACCGATTCTCGTGTTGTCAACACGCTTCTGACAGAGGGTATTGGTGACGGTGGCTACTACTCATTTGCCATGAGCTTGGTCGAGAAGTATGGCCTGGTTCCTAAGGATGCTATGCCAGAGACTGCCTGCTCCAAGAACTCTACACAGATGGATGAGCGCATTGACCGCCTGTTCAGAAAGAGTGCTGGCGAGCTTCGCGCAGCATACGCAGCTGGCAAGTCTCAAGACGAGCTTCGCGCACTTAAGCAGGAGCAACTCAAGGGCTTCCACCAGATCCTTTCCGTCTGCCTTGGCGAGCCACCTCTGACCTTTGATTTTGAGTGCAAGGTTGGCAAAAACGCACAGGTAGATAAGGCAAAGCTCTCCCCTGTTGAGCCAAGTAAGGCTTCTGACAACAAGGACAAGAAGGACGGCGAGAAGGACGAGGAAGGTACACAGATTCTTCGCGACTTTGGCATTACTCCTCTTGAGTTTGCTGAGCGCTATTGTGGCGTTGACCCTCGCGGCTTTGTCCAGCTGATTTCTGTTCCAAGCAAGAAGTATCCTTACGGCAAGGTGTATCACCCAACCTTCATCGATACCGTTTTGGGCGGCATTAAGACTCGCTTCTTAAACGTTGAGCCAGAGGTTCTTGAGGCAGCTACCATTGCTTCTTTGAAGGACGGCAACCCTGTCTGCATGGCCTGCGACGTTATGCAGGAGTTCCCTCGCCACAATGAGGACTTCAACTACGTTCTCTCAACCGACACCATGGATTACAACGGCCTCTTTGGCGTTGATTTTGACATGGATCGCGCCTCAATGATTGAGAACTATGAGACTTCCCTTACCCACGCAATGACCTTCCAGGGCGTTGAGCTTGATAAGGACGGTAAGGCTAAGCAGTGGCGCATTGAGAACAGCTGGGGTAAGGACTCCGGTAAGGACGGCTACCTCATCATGAGCGCAGACTGGTTCCGCCTCTATGGCGGCGAGGCTGATGTTCGTCGTCAGTACGTTCCAGAGGACCTGCTCAAGGTTTGGGACGAGGGCGAAGATGTCCAGATTGATTTCTGGGAGAACCTTGGCTACTCCCTTGGTGGTCGTAACCGCAAGTAAGGTACGCAATCACAGCTTACGAATACGGATATAAACGCACCCATGGCCGGTACAGAATTTTCTGTGCCGGCCTTACTGGTCTATACTGATAAAAAGAGAAGTTCAAGCTTACTTTCTGGAGGCTCTCATGAGAGCAATTTCAAAAGAGCGTGTCATTTTACGAGCCACTATCTTGGTGCTCTTTTTATTGATCTGGTATTGCGATTCAAGAGGCATACTTCCAGAAAATGGCCGCTCCATCCTTACTCTTCTTTTATTTGGTATTTTTTGGTTTATCGAGGCTAAATTTATTAAACCCACTAGAACAGATCAAAACGTGCCGCGGAGACCTTAGCTGTAATCTTTCCGGCACTCAGCTCCCGCAACGCCTCTGTAAACGCCGCTTCTTCTCCGCACCTAAAGTCTATGGCGAGAAAAACGTCCGCTCCAAACTCTGCCGTTATAACCTTGCCGCCGGTATCTGAGGCCAGGCGTTGAATCTGCTCATACAGGTTGTACGGGGCCGACAACTCCACCCTCACAACCTGCAGCATTTCCTGAACAGCAGATGCTTCCTCAGCAGCAGCCAAAGCCTCTTGAGTTGCTGCCGTATACGCACGAACAAGTCCACCAGGCCCTAGAAGCGTTCCGCCAAAGTAGCGCGTGACAACGCAGCAGACGTTCTTAAGCCCCGCTCCGCGTAATACCTCCAGCACCGGCATTCCCGCCGTTCTGGAAGGCTCTCCGTCGTCGGAGGCGCGCTCTGTTCCGTCCTCCAAGATCCACGCAGGCACGTTATGGCGGGCGTTGTAGTGCTTCGCTCTGACCCTGGCGAGAAACTCTTGCGCTTCTGACTCTATTTCTACATGACAAAGCTGGGCTATGAAGCGGCTTTTTCTGTCTTCAAAAAGACCTTCCGCAACAAAGTCCAGCTTGAGTGTCTTGTAGGATGTGTCAGACATGGAACAACTGCAGCGCCGCAGTTATGCGAGCACACAGACCTTCTCGCCAGCAGAAACCAGCTGGTCTGCGGAAGCAAGAACTTCTACGTTGCTGTACTCGCTAGAATTAGTGATAGCAAGAATGACTACCTCAGGATGGCCCGCGTCCTTAACTTTATCCAGGTCAAACGTCATCAGTGGCTGACCAACCTCAACACGCTGATCCTGCTCGACAAGAGCGGTAAAGCCGTCACCCTTCATCTCAACGGTATCAACGCCCACGTGAATCAAGACCTCTTCTCCAGAATCGGCAGTGATTCCAAATGCGTGAACAGTTGGAGTAGTTGCGGTAATAGTGCCCGAAACCGGCGCATACACAACTCCCTCAGAAGGCCAGATACCCAGGCCCTGACCAAGCATGCCACCTGCAAAAACAGGATCAGGAACGTTCTCTAGCGCAACAACTTTTCCGCTTGCTGGTGCATAAATTGTTTTAGCAGTGTAATCAGAAACAACAAGAGCCTCTGGCGCAGCGGTTTTGGAAGATTTCTTGAAAAGATCAAAGAGTCCCATGGTAGTCCTTTCGTGTTTAAGCCTCTTTATCATAGCAGCATTCAAAGTGGCCGCCGTTGCTTTTCATGAACACAGCGTGCCAAATTACGCCCCTCTCGCCACTCAGCGTCTGGCGAGAAACCCGCACCCTCGCAACGTCTCATTTACTTGGAGATTATTTGACTTCTACGCTCCTAACCTTATGAACGTGATACAATCGCCCATGCAAAGTGGACCAGACAACCGCGGAGTGCCCGTCCAGCTAATTGGAAGGGTGCTATGAGGAAAGTCCGGGCTCCACAGGGCAGGATGCTGGCTAACGGCCAGGCGGGGTGACCCGACGGAAAGTGCCGCAGAAAAGAAGACTCTCACCTGCGCATTCGCGTAAAGAGAAAAGCTGAAACGGTAGTGTAAGAGACTACCAGCATGCTGGCAACAGCATGGCTTGGTAAACCCCATCCGGAGCAAACGCAAATAGGAGCGCTATGGTGTGGCCCGCACTGCGCTCGGGTTGCGCGCTAGAGACCAGCAGCAATGCTGGTAGTAGATAAATGGTTGTCCGCGACAGAACCCGGCTTATACGTCCACTTTGCCTATTGAATGCAAATCCCCCGTACGATTTCTGTGCGGGGGATTATCTTGTACGAGGTCATTTTTAGCAAGATATTGTCTGGACAGTTATACACGTTGCAAAATCACATAGCGATTAAGATTGTTATCTTTGCCATCTGCACTAAATTGCGCACAAACGTGCACGTCAGAGCCAAGGCTTCCAAGAAGCTCATCAAGTTCCTCTTGCGAGAAGTGATGACAATAACGCCAGGTATCCGCCTTATCTTGCCAGCCAATCAGATAGTCATGCTCCTCAAGTTCTGATGCATCTATGCCCAGCGCACGCAGCCCTTGAGCAGTGGTTTCTTGAGCTTTCGCAGCAAGTTTTTGGCTGTTCATAAACTGCCAGAACGAGACGCACACAAAGCCGCCAGGTTTAGTCCTATCTAACAGAGTGCGCAGAAGCTCGGTCCTCTTCTTTGCGCCAGGTACATGATGCAAAAAGCCAAACGCAACCACTAAATCACAGGCCGGAACAGTCAGACGCGAAGAAAGCGTGTTATCAAGCAGACTCTTTATCACATCTAATTCAATAAATGCCAGCTCAGAGACATGAGTGTCTGCCTCACCACTCTCTACAAGTGGTCTGCAATTATCTACAGCAAAATACTTTGCGGGAACAATCCCTGCCTCATCGCGTAAAAAGCGAGCAAAGCGCAGGTTGCCGCAACCCACATCAAGTACAGAGGGTTTCTCGCCAGCTAAAAGCTGCGGCATGGCTTCCAGACATTTTTGCCATCCCTGCCAAGGCATCTGTCGTGTGGCCGAGAAACTCTGAGCCTGCTGAGCATAAAACTCAGAGGTAATGCGACTCAGCTGCTCAGCGGTATACGCGCTGATAGATTGTGTATGCGTTCTGTTTGAAGAAGTTTCCATACAGAGATTTTACGTCACTGCCTCACTCCCAAAGGCCAGAAGCTCACCTTATTGCCTATACTGTTTGTATGGATGAACTCATTTTGGACATATTGAAGCAGCTCAGAGATGGCTCACAAGGTGCTCTTGATACGCATCAGCTTGAGATGCTCATTAACTCGCACAACAGCGGAATTGACTCTAGCGCCCACAGTACAGAGCGCGAGAAACTCATTCCTAAACGAGCAATTCTTCCCTATTTTTTGCAGGTCAAGCAGAATAATGATGAGTTGTGGAAATCGTGGAATGTAACGCCTGAGCTGGAAGAAAGGTTTATCCACTCCGTGCGCATGAAGCCTCGCCGCACCGCTTCTGGCGTGGCAACCATTACCGTAATTACCAGGCCTCACACCTGTTCGAGCAATTGCATCTATTGCCCGTGCGATCTACGTATGCCTAAAAGCTACCTTGCTAACGAGCCTGCCTGTCAGCGCGCTGAACTCACGTTTTTTGATCCATACGTGCAGGTTGCAGCCCGTCTTCAAGCGCTTCATCAGATGGGTCACTCAACCGACAAAGTAGAGCTCATAGTGCTCGGTGGCACCTGGAGCGATTATCCAGAGAGCTACCAATACTGGTTTGTCAAAGAGCTCTTCCGCGCACTCAACGAGTGGCCCAACTCTCCTAGTCACATCCAGGAGCGCCTGAATTGGTACACCTCGTTTGGCTTGCAGAACACAGAAGAGGCTCTCTCTTCCTTTGTTGCTGAACAGCAGAAGACAATCTTTGAAGATACTGCCACGTATAACCAGGCTTTTCATAAGCTCTACGACATCAGCCAGCCTCACCAAAGCGCATGGTCTCAGATGCAAAGTACCTATGATGAGCTGGTAAAGCAACAACACGTTAATGAAACAGCTGCTGCTCGCGTGGTTGGCCTTGTAATAGAAACCAGACCTGACACTATTACGCCGGATAACCTTCGCATGTTTAGGCAGCTTGGGTGTACCAAAATTCAAATTGGCATTCAGAGCACGCGTCAAGAAATTCTTGACGCAAACCAGCGTCAGATGAGCGTTGCCCAGATTAAACGAGCGTTCTCGCTGATTCGCTTGTACGGATTTAAAATCCACTCTCATCTGATGGTTAACCTTTTAGGTGCAACCCCTGAAGCAGACAAACAGGACTTTAAAACGTTTGTCACAGATCCAGGATTTCTGCCTGACGAGATTAAGCTCTACCCCTGTGCACTGGTATCTGGAACGCAATTGGTCCAGAAATACCGTGAGGGTGCATGGCAGCCATACGCCAAAGATGAGCTGGTAGACGTGCTTGTTCAAGACGTGCTTGCAACGCCTCCATACGTGCGTATTTCTCGCATGATCAGAGACATTAGCGCCACTGATATTCTGGTAGGAAACAAACATACCAACCTTCGTCAGATGGTTGAGCAGGAACTTACCTCTGAAGATATTGCAAGCCACGTGCAGGAAATTCGCTTTAGAGAGATTAACCAGCAGCAGGTACGAGCCTCGGAACTTACCCTTCAAGACTTTGTTTACACTACCGCAGTCAGTGACGAGCACTTCCTGCAGTGGGTAACTGCTGACAATAAAATCGCAGGTTTCTGCAGGCTTTCGCTTCCCCACTGGGACAAACTAACCTCTGGCGTATGTGATGTTGCCGCTAATGAGCTGCTGGTACAGCCAGGTCAGGCCATGATCAGAGAGCTCCACGTGTACGGACAGGCGCTTTCGCTGGGCTCAGAAGGAATGTCTGCTCAGCACCAGGGCTTGGGCCAAAAGCTTCTTGCCAAAGTATCATCTATCGCAGCTGAGATGGGTTATACCAGTCTTAACGTTATCAGCTCAATTGGAACGCGAGCCTACTATCGCGCACAGGGCTTTACCGATGCAGGACTCTACCAGCAAAAAGCTCTGTAGAAAGCTAGCTTTGTTCTTCCAAACCAGCTTTACGTGCTCACTTTAAAAGTCACAAAAAATGCCGAGAAGACCGTTGATCTTCTCGGCATATTCATTAGCGTCTCCCTCTCCTTGACGCGAATGGATCTTAAGGAATCAGCGACAGAATCTGAGAGAGGTTCTTCTTGCCAAAGTCAACCTTCTGACCGTCGTTGATAACCAAGCATGGAACGCTCATGACATCGTAGGTGTCTTTGAGCTCCTTGAAGTGATTGATGTCGTAGACATCGCAGGTGACCTGAGGATTGTCCGCAGCAATACGCTGAGCAGCTACAACAACATCTGGGCACATGGTACAAGAAAGTCCTACCAAGACCTGCAGATGCGTCTTTGACTCAATAGCAGCAATAGATGCCTTATCCTCGTCACTAATAGGCTGACCAGGACCTGCAGCGTTGTAGAGTCCAAGAACAAACGAAGTGAACTCGTGTCCGCCGGGAACACCATGGAACGCAAGACCTGTTGGAGTGCCATCCTGTGCGCACACACGAACAACAGGAAGGTTCTTCTCGCCCGTGTCTGAAACCGTCTGAACGCTCAGTTTGTCAGTCATTGAAGAAAGCTCTTCCATGTAAGCTACGAGCTCCTCAGAAACAGGTCTTTGATCAAGCTCAAGCTGAAGCACAAGCGGACGTGCCATGCGCTCAAAGACAGCGTTGAGCTGTGCCTTCATGTCATCGGTGAAGATTTCTCCGGAGTCAGAGGCACTCTTAGCCGCTGGAGCCTCAGGAGCCTCCTTCTTGGACGAGATGCGCGTAACGTTCATCTGCGGAACAAGGCCAGTTTTTTCCTGTACGCGTTTGATGTAGCGCTCCATCTCGGTAGCAGTAGTTGCTGCCTGACCAATAGCTGTTGCAACCTGGCGCAACGGCTTCTGGCATACATCTCCTGCACCAAAGAGGCCCTCACAGGTTGTCTCCTGATGCTCGTTGGTGATCAGATAGCCGTAATCATCAGTCTGTGCCAGCTCTTTTACCAGGTCGGTCTCTGGTGCATAGCCCGCAAAGACAAACACGCCAATGGAATCGCCGTCTTCTGGCGCAAAGGTGGTCTTCTCGCCCGTCTTGAGATTCTTGTACGTAATAGACCTGAGTGCGGAATCTCCAGCAATGGATTCAACCTGCGTGTTGTAGAGAACCGTAATGTTTGGATTAGTGCGAGCAGCCTCAGACGATGCAGGAGCGCAGGTAAACGCCTCCTCACGCACAAGAACGGTGACGTGCTTTGCGTACTTAGTCAAAAACACGCTTTCCTCAGCGGCTGCAAAGCCTCCACCAATGACAAAGACTTCCTTGCCGGTGAAAAACTCGCCGTCGCAGGTAGCGCAGTACGCAACGCCGTGGCCCTGGTAGTCCTCTTCTCCCACAAAGCCAATATGACGTGGATGTGCTCCTGTGGCGAGAAGAACGGAGAGGCAGGGACGCTCACCCTTGGTAGTGCGAACTACCTTAACATCTCCAGACATGTCCAGATCAGTGACTTCTGCTAGCAAAAACTCTGCGCCAAAGGCTTCAGCCTGCTTACGCATGGTTTCTGAAAGCTCAGAGCCACTAGTAGAAAAAACTCCCGGATAATTAACGACCTCATTAGTAATAGTGATCTGTCCGCCAAAATGGTCCTTCTCGACAACTAGAACACGGTAGCGAGCGCGGGCCAGATAGAGGGCGGCGGTGAGCCCTGCTGGCCCACCGCCGATAATCACCGCGTCGTAGAGGTCTTTGACGTCGGTCATTGTAAGCTCCTAAATCTTAGAGCTGACCAACAAGGTCAAGGCTTGGCTTCAGGGTCTCAGCGCCTGGCTGCCACTTAGCTGGGCAGACCTGATCGCCGTGCTCTGCAACAAACTGTGCAGCCTGGAGAAGGCGGAGAAGCTCCTCAGCGTTACGGCCAATGCCACCAGCGGTGACAAGCTCAACCTGGATGACACCCTCAGGGTCAACAATGAAGGCACCGCGCTCAGCAAGGCCAGCGTCCTCAATAAGAACCTCAAAGTTTCTTGCAAGAACGTGAGCTGGGTCAGCGAGCATTGGGTAGGTTACCTTAGAGATACGCTCGGACTCCTCGTGCCATGCCTTGTGAACAAACTCAGTATCACAAGAGACGGAGTAAACCTCTGCACCAGCAGCCTGGAACTTGTCATAGTTGTTTGCAAGATCCTCAAGCTCAGTTGGGCAGACAAAGGTAAAGTCAGCTGGATAGAAGAAGAACAGGCTCCACTTACCCAGCGTGGACTCCTTGCTTACCTCAGTGATATCACCGTTGTGGAATGCGTTTACCTTAAAATCACCAATTTGCTTACCAATAAGAGACATAGTCAGTTCCTTTCTGTAAGTAAAACAATTTGTAAAACGTGCTAGTTAGAAGTTTACTCTCTTTAACTCTTTTGTCAATAACAATAATTATTACTATTTATATCCACAAAAAGAAACAGGCCAGATTACTCTGACCTGTGAACAGTTGGTGGGCGTTATAAGATTTGAACTTATGACCTCTTCCGTGTCAGGGAAGCGCTCGTCCCCCTGAGCTAAACGCCCGAATATGTTTGCTGCTGGGGATGCAGCAAGGGATATATTACGAGAAACCCGCCCCTCTTGCAACCGTCAAACTCAACTTTTTTAGAAATTTGCAAAAGAGCGTCTCATCAATGCATTGATGACTATTTAAATACCGCGGGCTATCAAATGAATGACCGCCTTTTAAACCCGTACGTCTTCTGCACCTCAATTATTAAAAAATAGGCAACTGGATTGTAAAAGCATACGGTCAGAAGTATTATGGCAAGTCGTTCGATTGAGGGAGAAACTTATGAACTTTCTGGAATATAACAAAGACGAGAAGCTTCACTTTAATTATAAGAAATCATGCGGTCTCTGGTTAATTGTTGTAGCTCTCATCATTTTTGCAGCTACCGTAATAGGTGGAAAGCAGATTATCAATATGTCCGTATTTAGCTTTGGATATGTTGCAGCCTTCTTATCTATAAATACAAATAAGAAAGTTCTCAATAAGTTTTCCGATGGTCCTTCAAGTAAGTTCCAGAACAAAATGTCTCTATACGCGGTGATTTTCTTATTCATTTTGATGTTTTTATTAGGTGGACCATTTTTTGCAACTGAAAACTGGAGACTTATTTGGTTGGGCGCGTTAATGGCCACGGCGCTGCACTTTTTCCTCTATTACTATGTACACGGAAAATCGATGATCTATCTGGCAATACTCTGCGCCGTTAATGTTGGTATAGGTTATATTTTTCCAGACATCCCACTGACAATAACTGCCTATATTGATGCGGCAATTAAACTTGGCTTTGGAATATACCTGTTCTTTTTCTCAAAGCCAACTCAACAAAAATAACCTTCGCCTAGAGACCGTGTGCGTCAAACGTGTCCTTAACCAAAGCCACAAGCATTGGTATAAACACAGCCACGCCTGCTAAAAGCATTGGATTGTCACGTACTTCCGGAATGTCCTGTAAGAAATTCTGCAGATCATAGACAAGACCAACGGCAACGGCAATAAGAATAGGTGCCAGAATAATCAAAATAGGATTTGGTGGTTTACGCATAAGGATGCTTTCTTTTACAAGTACTGCACACGCAGCGGTCCAATAGAGCAAAGATACGTATCAAGCCACATTCTGGCTTTTCTTCCTTACTTCTTCCCTACTTCTTACGCTTAACCTTAATTTGAATGCCAGAGGTCTCTGGACGAGACGATGTAGAAGCAACAGCGGGTTTCTCGCCATTTACAAAAGCCGAGAAACGCTGACGGAAACGATTCCACTTGTGATAGATAGGCTCGTGATCATGAGATCTAAGGCCCAAAAGCATGCTTGCGGCCATAGTTGGAAGCAGATACTCAATAGCGCGCCAAAGCACAAAGCCTGCGGCAATTTCCTCGCCAAACATATGGCCAAACAGGAAGGCAAAGCCACCCTCTGCACCACCAGTTCCACCAGGAAGTGGAATGGCCGAGGTCAAGAGCTCAAGCATTGAACCAGATGCAAGGCAGGTCAGAAGGTCTGCGGGTTGGCCGAGTGCACGCAGAACAAAGTATGGCAGTGCATAGAGGCAGCCAAGCTGGACCAAGGTAACCAGCAGAACAACGCACATCTCTGGGATGTTCTTTGCAGCAGTCTTAAAGCCGTTTGAGAACTCATCTACCTGCGTGTTAATGATGCCATGCCAGTGGTCGTACTGCTTTACGATACGAAGACGTGAAAGCAGCCTTAAGCCCCAGTTGCCCACGGTCTTAACCATTTTAGGAAGCAGGCAAATGGCCAAGATAACTGCAACCATCACTATCTTTGCGCCAAACAAAATAACGCCAATAACGGTTACATCGCCAAATTGCTCGTAGAAATAATTGGCCCTAAAGATAAGCATCAGAGCTGCAAAGATGCCCTCGCCCGCCTCGTACATAACAAAGCGGGTGAACTGTAAAGCTCCTGCCTGACCAACGGAAATACCCGCACGAGTGAGGCGATAAATCTGAGCAGGAGCAGCACCAGCACCGTTTGGCGTGAGGTTCATGAAGAAGATGCCCGACGCCTCAACGCTCATCAGGTCACGGACACCAACAGGACTCTCGGGGTCTGTAATAACTGAAATTACATAGGCGAGAATACCCAGGAAATAGTAGACAAAATAGCAAAGAGCGCCAGCAATAAGCCAGCCTGTATCTACGTCTGCTAGAGCAACAACAAACTCATCAAACTGACCAGAGAAAACGATATAGAGTGCGTACAATATTACAACCGCAAAGAGGAAGAGAATGCTCTTTCTAACTTGACCAAAGCTCTCTTTTGCCTCTTCTACCTGCTCAGATGAAGAAGTTGAAGCAACACTAATCTTAGGCTTTTTGGTTGAAACACCCTTAACGGTTGTAGATCCAATCTTCACCGTTACCTTCGGTGTAGATGAGGGGTGCTCGGTTTCAGACGCGCCATCTGGGCGATCCATGGGCACCTCCTTGGACTCTGGATCACAATACGTGTACAGAAACAACACTCTACGCAGATAAACAACACAAACCCCAAAGGGTTTCTCGCCACCTACCTGCTTTTCATTTTACATGAACCGTTCAAGTATACTCTTGTCGGCTTCAATAATGCCACCGCCACAAACTTCCTGGCCATCGTACAAAACCGCCGATTGACCTGCTGCAACAGTTTTTACCGGCTGATCAAATTCAATAAATCCACATTGATTATCTGTGAGCGTAAACGTTACGGGAACCAGCGCGCCTGTGTGACGAGTTCTGACCACATACCTACCGTTAACTGCAGGTTCTCCAGAAATCCAGTGCATGTCCGAGAGCTCCATGCGACGCGTCCAGAGCGCAGGACAGTTGAGGTCAGAGGTTACATACACCACATTCTTAAGCGTGTCGGTTGCTACTACATAGCGAGCAGGGCCTCCACCGATGTTCAGGCCTTTTCTTTGGCCAACGGTAAAGAGGAATGCTCCGTCATGGGTACCAAGGACCTTGCCTGTTTCCCACTCAATGACGTCGCCCTGCTTTTTCTGAAAAGTGTCCAACAAAAACGTGCGCAAGCCAACGGGGCCAATAAAACAAATGCCGTCGGAGTCTGGCTTAGTTTCTATGCCCAGACCTCGCTCTGCGCACAGAGCGCGCACCTCTGCCTTGGTGGCAATGTGTCCAATAGGAAAAAGCGTGCGTTCAAACAAATGACCTGGTACACGCCATAGGAAATACGTTTGATCCTTGTGAGCATCTGCGGCACGCAAAAGTTTTTTGGTGCCCGGGACGTTCTGTGCATAGTGACCCGTTGCAACAAAATCAGCGCCCTCTGCAAAAGCACGTTCTGCAAAGGTGCCAAACTTGACCGTCTGGTTGCACATAACGTCTGGATTAGGCGTACGGCCGTGCTCATAGGCATCAAGCAGGTAATCCACAACGGTAGCCTTATACTCGGCCTCACAGTCCCACACGTCCAAATCAATGCCCAGCGTTACGCACACGCGCTCGGCATCAGCCAAATCATCTGCCCAGGGGCACTTAAAGCCTGGCAAGTCCTTTGACCAGTTACGCATATAGATAGCCTTGACGTTATAGCCCGCCTCAAGAAGCAAGGCCGCGGACAGCGCCGAATCAACACCACCACTCATGCCAAGGTAAACTAATTCTCCCATGTCACTCCTACACGAGCAGACTCCTGCTTGACAGCCTCAGCGATTGCCCAAGCTGCGTACAAGATGTCGTCTTCTGTGGTAGTTCTTCCAAGCGTTAACCTGAGGCTTCCCGCAGCTACTTCTCGCGGTGCTCCAATTGCCTCAAGCACGTGAGATATTTGCATCTTTGATGCGGCGCAGGCAGAGCCCGTTCCCACCGACACGCCTAGACGCTCAAGCAAAATAACCAGACGGCGAGCTTCAAGTCCCGGGAAAGAAACGTGTAGCAAATTAGGAAGTCTCAGCTTGGCGTTCTTTGGTCCCGAGACAATCATCTGCGGGAACTCTGCGCAAAGCAGCTCCTGTAGCTGATCTCTGAGGCGAGAAACCCGTTTTGCCTCGTCAGTGCGAGTCTCATCAGCAAGCGCCAAAGCACACGCAAAGCCAATAACGCCCGCAACGTTCTCCGTACCAGAACGAACGCCGCCTTCTTGTCCGCCGCCGAGCACCAGCGGCCTTAAGCGCACATCATCGGAGGTCCACAAGAGACCCACCTGCTTTGGACCGGAAAGCTTTGCTGCGGAAAGCGTCAACATATCCACGCCCAGCGATGACACGTTCACGCTCAGGTATGCCGCCGCTTGAGAGGCGTCTACGTGCAAATGCAGCGGACGAGTCTCCCCTGCCGCAAGCCTGCGCGAGCGCTCCTTGGTAAGCACCTGCGAAATCTCTCGGATAGGCTGAATGGTGCCAATCTCCCCGTTTGCAAGTTCAATGGAAACCAGCTCAGTCTCTGGCTTGAGCACTTTTGCTACGCGCTCTAGATTCACACGACCGTCTGCCTCTACGCGTAGTGTCTTGTGCGAGAAAATCCCTGCACACGCAAGGACGCTCTCATGCTCAATAGCATCAACGATTACGTGCGCGTCTTCCGAAACCGTTGCAAACGCCAAGTTGTTGGCCTCTGTAGCACCTGCTGTGAGCACCACGTTTCCTGGACGAGCACCAATGGCATGCGCCAAGACAGCGCGGGCACGTTCTACCTCGTCACGAACCTGACGAGACAGAGCATACGGTGCTGAAGGGTTGTAGAACTTCTCCGTGAAGTACGGAATCATTGCATCAACTACACGTGGATCCATAGGTGTAGCTGCGGCAAAGTCCAGGTACACGTTGCCTGTTGGATGTTCTGGTTTTGCAGAAGGCATGTGCATTACAAATCCTTTGGGTTTCTCGCGGTCTTGCGGTCTTTAGGCGTACGATACTTACGGTCTTGTGGTGCCCGCAGGCGTACGGTACCACCATAAAATCTTGTAGGACACGACGGCTAGGATTTATCAGCGGATTCTGACGACGTAAACGTCATGTTCTGGAAACGGGCAGACACAAAGCTATCGTCATAGTGATTATCCACCCACATCTCAAACGCATTTGACGGAGGAATACCGGCGTCTCGCTGCGCTTTTCTGCCAAGACACGCCACCGTCATGGTGATGTCGGCAACAAGATACACCGTAAGCAGGGTAACAAAAATTGCTTGCCTTTTTGATGTTGGCTCACCAATCTTGTAGAGCGCGCGAGGCATAATAACCCGACACCAAATCAGACCCAAAATGCCCCAAAATCCCAAGAATCGCCAGGCCACCCACTGTGTGATAGCATCTGGAAGATGAGCGTACGTCCACGATTCCGAGTGGAAAATCTCTTGCATTCCCCAGCCGGTAAGCTGCTCCAGCGTGCCACCAACAACAACCGAAACCAGAAAAATGACCAAGTTGTTGGCGTGATGCTTGTATAACTGATAGCAAATAACCGTGAGAAACACCGCGCCAGTTCCGTAAAGCGGAGAAAATGGTCCCCAGATAAGACCTACCCTACTTTCAGTTAGGCCGGCAGTAATGAGCATCCAGATTTCTTCAATAAGAAGACCAGCCATGCAGCCCACAATGAAGAGGATGACCACCTGGTACCAGCCAAGATGCATCTTGTCCAAATACGCCGAGAGCTCCGTTTGCGTTGGCTTGGGCTTGGAGAATGGAGCGGTTTGGGGTGCGGCTGATACGGCATCGCCCGCAAGCCCATCGATCTTCTCGCCAGACGAAAGCCAGCCCCAAAAATAGCGCACCACGCGGACAAAACCGCTTGCGACAAGATACGCAAGCGTCAAAAGCGCTATGAGCGACGCAAGAATAAAGAACATACAACCTCATTCAAAAAGTTCTTGTTCTATGATACGGCAAGCAGCCACACTTGGCAATCTACCTGCTCTTATTTACAAGTTTTGCAAGAAAAATCCACCTCTTAGGCAAGTCAGGATTCGTGACTTTTCTAAAAAAGTTTGACGATTTTGAAATTTACACTTGCGCTCAGCCGTGAACTTGCGTATATTATTCCTCGCGTTCGCGGGCTTAGCGCAGTTGGTAGCGCGCAACCTTGCCAAGGTTGAGGTCGCGGGTTCGAACCCCGTAGCCCGCTCCATGATTTTTCGGCCGGATTCGTTTCGGCCTTTTTCATATGGCGAGATGGCCAAGTGGTAAGGCAGAGGCCTGCAAAGCCTTTATCCCCGGTTCGAATCCGGGTCTCGCCTCCAGTGAATTGACAACCCCAGCTTCGGCTGGGGTTTCTTTTTGTCGCGCGCGACCGTGCTTGCTGGAGTTCTGGATTGCGAGCCTGAAAAGTGCAAACGTTTTAGTCAGACGAGCCTGAAAAGTGCAAAGAATCTGTATTTGAGCCACCGATTCTTTTACAAAATCAGGCAAATCCACAGATTCTTTAACGTTTTCAGGCAGAATTTACAGATTCTTTGCAGAAATCAGGCACGTTCTAACTAGGGTGCTGTCTCCAAATTTTGCGAGCCTGAAACCTCCACCATGTCTGAGTAAAACAACTCAGACTTGGCGAGAAAAACCGGCAAATAGCTCAGACATGGTGCGCTTTTCAGGCAAATCGTTCAGACTTGGCGAGAAAAACCGGCTACACGAAAGTGTCTGTGAAACCAACTTCGAAATTGGACTACGTCTAGAAAAGTCCGCCTGAAAAGTGCAAAGAATCTGTATTTGAGGTACCGATTCTTTGACAAAATCAGGCAAATCCACAGATTCTTTGATGCTTTTAGGCAAAAGTTACAGATTCTTTGCAGAAATCAGGCGCGCGGCAGATTCGCGTCAGCGCCTGGCGAGAAACCCCGTCTACACCCAGCATTTTCGCACAAGAAACCCGGCATCCACACGAAGTAGATACCGGGTTGAAATCACTCGCAACCTGCGTACGCACCC
>CALHQT010000158.1:0-5676 GCA_938038135.1 uncultured Atopobium sp. | reverse complement strand
CCAGATAGAAGCGGCAACCATGACGCCAGCGGCAAAGCCTGTAAGAGCACGCTCTACTGTTCGATTGAGGGCCTTCTTCATAAACAGTACCATCGCTGCACCCAGCGAAGTTCCTGCAAAAGGAATCAAAATTCCTTGTACTAGTTCTATATTCATCAAAACTCCAATTAAGTGTTATTTAAGAGTAATCATTACTACTTGTGTACCCAGTAAACTTTATGCAAATTCGTTTTATATACAACCAATTAGAAAATTGTCGAGAAAAACAGAGCTTTGGTTTGCTATAGTATTTCCCGCACCACGTTCGGGGAATTAGCTCAGCTGGGAGAGCGCATGACTGGCAGTCATGAGGTCAGGGGTTCGATCCCCCTATTCTCCACCACGCATTCTGGCGGCGGCATCAGTCGCCGCTTTTTTCTTACGGGCTCATGGCGCAACGGTTAGCGCAGGGGACTCATAATCCCTGGGTTGGGGGTTCAAATCCCTCTGGGCCCACCAAATACACATGTGGCGAGAAACCCTTTGGTTTTCTCGCCATTTCTTTTACCGAAACTCTCTACCGTTCAATGATTCGATTACGTAATTTATATAAAAGACGGGTACAATAGCCAAAGTGATATTTGATAGATAGGGGATATATGACTCCTGAGACTCGTAAAATGAAGCTCTTTAGTCTGGCACTTTTGATTGGCGGACTTTTAGGTCTTGTTAATGTTGCGGTTCTTGTAATTGGTGCTGGTCCATCACTTGATTCCGCTCTTCTTTTACTTGCAAGTATGATCTCGCTTCTAACTGGTGGTTATGCAGCTAGAGAGGCTAATGTACCTAATAGAGCTGTTGCTGCCTATCCAATGATTTTTGGATCATGCGTTGTATTAGCTGCTATTGTTGTTGGACAGTTGGTACTTAAACCATCTGTTACCTTGCAGTTTATTGAGTTGTTTGCACTTTTGGCAATGGCCAGCGCTGTTGCTCGAGGATCTCATAAAGTTAAAAAGTCTCTTGAAGCCAAGTAAATTATTTTGTTGACGTCGTTTTATTGTTCTAGCTCCTCTTGTGTACGTTTTTTCTTTGTGAACTGACTTGTTGGGGGTTTGTATGGATCGTGGAACTAAGTTGATGATGGCGCTTTCCTCTATGCTTGGTGCGCTTGGCGTTGCTGGAATTGTCATCTTTGCTTTCTCAGTTGGCTATGGTCGTTTCTCTTCAAGCATGATTGTGCTTCTGCTGTGCAGCTTAATGGCAGTTTATTGCTGCTATATTCTGCAGAAATGCATTAGTCTGGCTAAAGACTTTGAGAAAACCCACGGCATTGTCCGTCTTGTTGCTGGTATTGAGCTCATTCTCTTTACCATTGAATGGGTTTTTGTATCGCAGCTTTCATCTCAGCCTATGGTAATTACGCCAATGATTCTTCAGCTTATCTTCCTGGGAATTATTCTTGTTCAGATGAATAAAGCTGTGTCTACGTATTCACCTTCAAAAAAGTCAAAAGCTAGAAATTAGCGTCATTGTTTGTTATTATTGCAAGTCGTTCGGGCGATTGGCTCAGGGGTAGAGCACTTCCTTCACACGGAAGGGGTCGCTGGTTCAAATCCAGCATCGCCCACCATAAAAATTTAAAGGCCTAGGTAACTGGGCCTTTTTTGTTAGTACTTAGTTACAGTAATGACTAATATTTATTACCAAGCACACATCTTAGAGCTTCCCTTATATACTTGAGCCCTAGGAAAGGGGAGATGTATGACAGATTCAACTAACAATTCCAGCGCTCTTAATCCAGTTGAGCAGTTTGATATGTATGTTGCTCACGTTGGTATTAACGCAAGCAATGCGGACGAGGCAGAAAAGATTGCAAACCTGTTTACCGCTCTTATGGGACTTCCAACTATTGAGCAGCCACCTTCATTTTTTGCAGGGACCCTGGTAGAGGTTATGAAACAAAATGGGCGAGGCACAAAGGGTCATATTGGCTTCCATGTTAACAACATTCCTGCTGCCGAGAAATACTTTGCAGGTCGTGGCTTTGAAATCGATGAGTCATCTAGAAGACTTAATCCAGATGGCAGTACGTTTTTGGTCTATTTCAAAGACGAGATTGCTGGCTTTGCTATTCATCTCACCATGGATAAGTAGCGCTATTCCATCAAACTTATTGACGATTTTTTGGCGAGAAGATCTTTCATGTAGAAGGGACTTCTCGCTTTTTGTGTGTGGATGGATAGGGAATAGCTATTTATAGGTGATTCTTATTGTTGATGATATGAAAATTTAATAAATTGCAATTTAGAATGCAGTTTATATTCATTTTAATGATATTTTCTTTTATCATTTGAACTAGATATTTGTAATCCTTTATGGATTTGGAAGGTTTGAAGTGAAAAAGTTCAAGTATGTAACTGCGTCAATTTTGGTTGCGCTATGCTGCGTAATTGTTATCGGAGCTCCAAAGGTTGCTCTTGCAGCAGGGGACAATCAGCTTACGGTAAATGTTACTGATGACTATTATGCAAAGCCAGTTGATGGTGTAACAATCACAGTCACAGATACAGCAACTGGTTCTGTTGTTGCAGAGCAAGTTACTGATGCAAACGGTAAAGTCCAGGTAAATCTTCCTGACGGAACTTATAAGGTTCAGCAGACAAAGTTCAAAGCTGGATTTGAAGTAGAGGACACAACCTATACACGTACGCTTAATGGAGTTGCTTCTGGCACAGGAAGCTCAACTACACTCAACATCGTTGATAAACAAATCTTAGGTAAACTTAACATTACCGTAAAAGCAGAAAACTTAGATAATAAACATCGTCCAGATTCTGATCTTCAATCTATTTCAGAAGTTACTGTTGATGTCCAAGATGAATTTGGAAATACTGTTGTTGACCCAAATAGTGTTCCTGTAAATGGTAGCTATACCTTAATTCCAAAAAATATTCCTGATTCATACTCGTATGACACAGGATCAGGTCTATATGACATTGTTAATTATGATCACACTGGCCAACTTTATAGTTCCCCACATGCAGTTACCTTTAAGTATGATTCTGCTACGCGAACATTTGATACTAATGTTTATGCGGTTTATAGATTAAAACGCAGAATAGGAAATATTATTGTTAGGGTTGTTGATCAATACGGTAATCCTATTGCTGGAGCAACTTTGACTGCTACCATGGCTGAGGTAGCCACACCTGGTGAGCCTTCTCCTGCAATGCCACCTAGTTTTCCAAGTTTTGATCCGCCAAATCCAGCTCTGTTACCAGGTACTGATGTACCTCGACCTCTAACGCAGGCTGCTCCAGCACGTGGTGTAGCTCATACACAAACAGGTCAGCTTTCAATTTTTAATGAAGAGAATGACACTCATTACAACCTGACTACAGGACCAGATGGTACTGTAATTATTCCTGATTATTTGACTCATGCTGGCTCCACCATTACTCAAATAACCACTCTTGATGGTTACACTATTGATGATCCTAATCCTCAGGTTGGTGAGATTACTGGCTCTAACGAGACAACTACGGTTACGTTTGTAAATCGTAGGCCAGAGCCACCTGCTCCAGAGCCACAGCCAGAACCTCAGCCTGAGCCAACTCCAGAGCCTACTCCTGAGCCTCAACCACAGACTCCGGAAAAGCCTAAGACTCCAAAGAAAAAGAAGGCTGTACTTCCAGACACTTCTGACATTTCTGGTATCTCTTCTTTAATTGTTGGAATTACAGGTACATTAAGCTCTCTTGCTGGTGTCTCGATGTATCTGAATAAGAAGCGTTTCTAAGATTACAGGATTTATTGAATCTGCTTCAAAATTTGTTTATGTCTATCAAGTGAACAACCTGTGCATTTAGTAATTTGAAAATGTATGGGGAGTTCACTTGATTTTTATAAGGTGAGTACGGATTTCCCAAATTTTGCCAGTTAAAATTTTGAAATAATTGTGTTTAGTTTTGGATATTATCTTTAATTCAATGTCTAATTCCCTTACTATAGATAAAAATAATTACGAGTAAGATTTGGTGATTTGGTTTTAAGGAATTGAATTGAAACGATATAAAAACATTATCTTTGCCATTTTTATCGCTTTGACGCTTGCTGTATCAGTCATCGCTCCAAGAATTGCCTTTGCAGACTCTCATGAGATTAATGCTCTTGCTGTTGATAAATACACACGTGAACCAATTGAGGGTGTACATGTTGTAATTTATCAAGGTGCTTCTACTATCGTGGCCGAGGGAGAAACAGGAGCTGATGGTTACTTTAGGCCTCATCTTCCTCTTCCTGACGGCGCTTATAGAGTTGAACAAACCACTTATAAAGAGGGCTATGTTCCTCAAGTCAACTCTGTTTCTTACGTTTATCAAGGCGCTTCATCAGGTCTAGGCGATGTAGATGTTGCTGAATTGGAGAACCAGCCTCTGGGCTACATCATTGTTAAGGTTGTTGACACAGACGGAAATCCTATTGCTGGTGCAACTCTTAAGGCAACTGCTGCAAATATTGCACGTTCCGCTGTTCCAAACCCTTTATTTACTCAGACCGGTATTCTTACCATGGAGGCTGACGGTAGCTACTCTCTTACAACTGGCACAGATGGTACTGTTTTAATTCCTAACCTCATCGGAAATACCTCTACTACCATTACTCAGCTCACCACTATTGATGGCTATCAGATTGACACCACGGTTCGTGTTGGCCAGATTACTGGTACAGAGACCACTGCCACAGTAACCTTTGTTGATCCTCAGATTCCAGCACCAGATCCTACACCTGCACCAGAGCCACAGCCTGAGCCTACTCCAGCACCAGAGCCTCAGCCACAACCTCAACCAGAGGCTCCAAAGGCTAAGAAGGTTAAGAAGTCCGCTCTTCCAAATACCGGTGATAATGCTCTTACACTTCCTTTGATTATTGGCGTCGCTGGCGCAACTGTTGTTGTTGCTGGTGCTGCTCTTTTCCTTCATAAGAAGCGTCAATAAATCTTCACAAGCCTAGCTTCATTTACATAATTCACCACGTAAATCAAGTGAATGACTTATACTTATCCAGTTCAGATATGTATGAGGAGTTCACTTGATTGCTCTTGCGGATAAGATTTCTAAGTCATTTGGCGGTAGGGTCCTTTATTCAAATGCAACACTTCAGCTCAATGCAGGAGAGCGTTGGGCTTTAGTTGGCCCTAATGGCGCTGGTAAGACTACGCTTCTAAAGATCATCATGGGCCTGGAGTCTGCTGATGAGGGAACCGTTACCTTTGCAAAAGACGCTACCCTTGGATACCTTGAGCAAGAGACAGAGCTTATGGGAGACAGGACCGCCCTCAACGAGGTAATTGAGTCCGCGCATGAGATCAAACAGTGGGAGAGAAAAGTAAATGACCTCTCACTCAAGATTGCTGAAACTCCTGAGGGCGCAACGCTTAATAAATACCTGGAAGATTACGCTCATGCTATGGAGCGCTTTGAACGCCTTGGTGGCTATGAGCTTGAAAGTAGAGCACGTCAGATTCTTGCAGGTCTTGGCTTCCCCGTAGAAGACTTTGACAAGCCTGCTAAAGAGTTCTCGGGCGGCTGGCAGATGCGTATTTCTCTGTCAAAACTTCTGTTACGTCGTCCTGATATCTTGCTCCTGGATGAGCCTACCAACCACTTAGACCTAGAATCTGTTCAGTGGCTT
>CALHQT010000157.1:0-2223 GCA_938038135.1 uncultured Atopobium sp. | reverse complement strand
TGATTCTCTCGCCTTGTTTGAGTAATTTTGGACGTAACTGCGCCCGCGCACCCAGGTGGTAAAAAATGCGTTTAGTTGGGGAATACAGGTTTCTGCATACAACGTTTCCCCAGATAAAAGTTTTTGAGGCGGTAAAAAATCGTCTTAGTTGGGGATAAATCGACCAATTTTAAGTTTTCATCCCCAACTAAACGCATTTTTTACCTTTTTCGGCACATAATTTTGAGGTCAAAAATTACGTATTCATAAGAATGCATTTTATTACACAAATATGCAGAAATCTGATTAGCGAACTAAAGAACGCACACTATTCTTCTCAATCATGCGCGGCTCAAGGATTATCTGGATCGAAGCACCATCGTCCACCAACTCACCTGCGCTTTTCTGACCCGCTCCGTCAACCTTTGCAGCGACACCCGCGTCGCCGCCGCTACCCGCGCTACCCGCGCGCGGCGCGACCGGCGCGCTCGTCCAGCTTGGCTCGGACAGCGGCCTTGAACGCGGCAGCGTCCGTCATCCATGGAACGTGCTTGCCGCCGATAATGTTGAACGGCTCGTCACCTTTAGCCAGCAAGTACACCAGCGACGGACGAGGGTCGTCGTAAGCTGCGGAAACTGCCTCGTAAATGGCGTCGTAGCGGTCAAGGATAATCTTGTGCGCGGCGCCCTCAGGCGTGGCCTCGGCCATCTGCGCGCAAATCACCGCAGGATCTTCCATGTTGCAGTCCTCGGTGGTGTAAATCATCAGGTCCGCCCACTTGGCCGCCTCTTCCGGCAGCTCCTGGCGACGGTTGTACGCCTTGCCGCCTACGGCTCCCATGACCACATAGCGGCCATAACCAGGGAATTCCTTGGACGTTGACGAGAAAAGCTTCTGGTAGGAAAGCTTGTTGTGGGCGTAGTCGACCAAGCCCGTGACCTTGTTGTCGGGCGAGCTCAGCAGCTCCATGCGACCTGGCACCTTAACGTTCATCAGCGGAAGCACGGCGTCCTTCTCGCGAATGCCCAGGTAGTCGGCAACGGTAATTGCTGCAAGGGCATTCTCCACGTTGAAGAGGCCGGACATGGGCAGCGCGGCGGCGCCGGTCCAGGTTGGCGCGTGCACGGTAAACGTGACCATGCCCTGGTGAGGGGTGATTTCGTCCGCCCAAACGGTGGCGTCGGAATCGGTTGTGGAGAAAGTCAGAACCTTCTCGCACCTCTGCGCACGCTCCATGACCTGGTCAAACATCATGGTGTTCTTGTTGATGACGGCCACGCGAGCGAGGTCAAAAATCTTCAGTTTGCTCTCAAAGTAATCTTCAAAAGTAGGGTGTTCAACAGGGGAAATGTGATCGGTTCCAATGTTTAAGAATACCGCGACGCTCAGGTTGAGGCCAACCGTGCGGTCGTACTTGAGCCCCTGGCTGGAAATCTCCATGTCAACGTAGGGGAGGCCGGCCTCGGCGGCGCGCTTGAGATGGCGCCACAGCTCAGGGGCTTCGGGCGTGGTGTTATGCGCGGGCTGCGTGTCCTTGCCGTCAAACACCTCGATGCCGCCGATTACGCCGCACTTGGAGTACGGCTCGTCGCCGTCGAGGATGGCGCGCAGCATATACGAGCAGGTAGACTTGCCTTTTGTGCCCGTAATGCCGATGGTAGTGAGCTTCTTGTCGGGATGGCCCGCAACGCCCGCAGCCGCATAGGCCATGGCAAGGCGCACGTCATCCACGCGAATAGCGGCCACGTTTGGCGCCACTGCCTGCAGTTCTTCCGCAAGCGACTGCTGGCAGAGGTACGCAACGGCTCCAGCCTCTACCGCGCTTGCTAGATACGCTGGCGAGAAACTCGCGCCCTTGCAAACAAACAGCGAACCCGGGGTGACCTCACGAGAATCGCTTGCAACATCGGTAAGCTGTGCGTTTTGATCAACCGCGTCAAGATGCGCGGTAGTGTACTCGATGTTCTTGCTGGTAAAGAGCGCCAGGAGCTCGTGTAATGTCATCCTCAAAAGTCCTTCGATAGCTGTTTGGCGCAAGCACAGCGCCCCAAAGACAGTATCAATAGTTTAGCCGTCTGACCCCACTTGTGCTGGCGACAGTGCAACTTTCTTGGCTCTTGTACGCAAGCCTCATACCTTTATGGCGAGAAAATCTTTGATTTTGCTTGACTCACTGAGAGTTGCGAGGTATAGTACTTGTTCGCGCATAAGCGCATGCATTGCGGGGTGGAGCAGTCTGGTAG
>CALHQT010000156.1:0-1789 GCA_938038135.1 uncultured Atopobium sp. | reverse complement strand
CAAGTTTCTTAAGCTCATCTGCGCTCAGGCGTGTGGCGTTAACATCTTTACTACGCAACTCAGTAGCACCAACGGCAATTGCACGGACAACGTGGCGCTGGGTATCAACCTCAACCGTAACCTCAACAGTTCCAGGAGCTGCTCCCATCTTAATAGCACGAGCTTCTGCTTCACGCCTAACGCTAACAATGTCATCGTCGGTTGGGTTGGTAACACTGCGCTCAACCATGTCACGGACCATAGCAAGAGCAACGCCAATAGTTGAGATAACAGGTGCATTCTTTGCAATGCGGAACGAGTGGCCCATGGTCTTTGCCAAGTGTGGCACTACCGTAGAAGCTCCGCCACCACCGCCAACGTAAACAGTTGTGCGAGGATCCATGCCATAGTCTTTCATAAGCTGTTCTGCTACAGCGCCGTTCTTCTTTGCGGCGAATGCAAGGACCTGAACTGCTGCTTCTTCAACGCTCATGCCCATATTCTCTGCAAGAGGAGCCCATGCCGCACGAGCAGCCTCAACAGATCCGTGAGCGTAATCGCCCTCGGGAACAAAACCCGCAATATTTGCAGCGCCAGCCATGGTCAGGCAAACACGAAGACCGCCATCACACTCAATAGCTGCGTATTCAGAGTCTCCATCCATAGGACGAACAGTAACTAGACGAGGGTTCACAATCTTTTCTACGTCGGTGTAAACCTCGTAGTCCAGGTTGGCAATGTGTGCAGAACGAGGTCCCACATCTACAGCCTTGCCATCAGAAATCTGCACCATAGAACCGCCGCCAATACCAACAGTTCTAACGTCCAATGACGAGAGGTACGTCTTATGTCCACCAACTTCTGCATACTTGACCATAACCTTGCCGTCTTTAACGCAAGAAATATCGGTAGAAGTGCCACCAACCTCAAAGAACAAGCCATCAGTGAGCTTCTCGTACATCAAAGCACCAGCTACGCCTGCTGCAGGACCAGAAAGAATGGTCAGGATGGGTCGATGACGAACCTCGTCAACGGTCATGACGCCACCATCGCAACGCATGACCATAAGTGGTGACTCAATACCGGCCTCGCGAATACTCTTGTCAGTCATGTTTGCAGCTTCAAGCATCTTTGGCATGATGGAAGCGTTAACAACTGCGGTGCGAGTACGAATAGCCAGGCCGTAAAGCTTAGAAATGTCATTTGTAGCCGTAGCAGGAAGTTCTCTATCAGAGCACTCTGCAATAACAGCGTTCTCGTTAGTTGGATCGTCTACGCTAAATGCCTCAGCAGCAACATAAGAAGTTGAACCATCCGAGAAAAGCTGTTTGATTGCGCTCTTAATGCCAGCTTCAACATCAGAAGAGGTGTCTACAAAAGCATTTTTGGTACGCAGGAATTTACCGGCAGCAAGTTCAATATCGCCAACGTTAGTATCACTCTTACTCTTAGCTCCCTGAAGGCCGCTACCAAGCGTTACGATACCAACCTGTGCAACATCGCCCTCAAGCAGGGCGTTTGTTGCTTGAGTAGTACCGTGAGCAATAAAGACAACATCTTCAGGCTTAATGTTGTGCTGCTCCATAACACCATGAAGCACCTGCACAATACCTGCTGCAACACCCGCTTCAGCGGTGTGCGTGGTAGGTGTTTTAACCGTGCCGATAATTTCGTACGTATCATTGTCGATGGCAACAGCATCAGTAAATGTTCCGCCAACGTCGATTCCAATACGAACTTTCACGTTTCCTCCTTGATTTACAGCAATCCATCAGCTGCAAAGATAAAACGAGGCGAGAAGACCACAACA
>CALHQT010000155.1:0-7724 GCA_938038135.1 uncultured Atopobium sp. | reverse complement strand
GCCTATCAAGCAGCTGGTCGCGGTCTTGATATAGATCTCGTGCACCGTGCAAATCGCTTGGGAAGCTGTGGGGTTTCTCCTGATAGAACCCTTGTCTTTATGCTTGAGCCAACGGTTGCTCATGCGCGTGCTACGCAAAATGACGCCGATAGACTAGAAGCAGAAGGTGTTGCCTTCCAGGAGCGTGTTTTTGCTGGTTATAAGCAACTTCTGCAAAATGAGCCAGAGCGTGTAAAAGCTGTAGATGCAGATGGCACAATTGATGAGGTTCGCGCACGTACTCGTCAGCTGTTAGCAGATCTTATTCCTGGTATTTGTGAGCTTGGTGAGTGATGCGTTTATGACTCAAGAGAGCACACATACTACTCATAGTACCTATCCACTTCCTCAGGCACTTACCCGTCTTCAGGATCAACCTCAAGTTCAAAATCTGCTTGCACGCGCACTTCATGAGCACAAGCTTGGCCACGCCTATCTGTTTGTAGGAGCTCCTGGCTCTGGTAAAGGTCTTGCAGCCAAAGCTCTGGCGCAGTGTGTTCTCTGTGCTCAGGGCGGTGACGCTGCCTGTGACGACTGCATTCGTATTTCTCGCGGTACTCACCCTGACGTTCACGTACTTACTCCAGCTTCCGCAAATGGCTACCTCATTGAGCAGATTCGTCAGCTCATCGCTGATGTTAGTCTGGCGCCTATGCGCTCAACTCATAAGATTTACGTGATTGACCGCGCTGATTTGCTCAGAGAAAATTCTGCAAATGCACTGCTCAAAACTATTGAAGAGCCACCTGTAGACACCATCTTTATTCTGTCTGCACGTTCTTCTTCTGCGGTGCTTCCCACCATTGTTTCTCGTTGTCAGGTAGTTGCGTTTAGAACACTCACTGACGCTGCTGCTAAAGCCGCTATTATGCGAGAGATTTCCGCCACAGAGCAGGAAGCTCGTATTGCGCTTGCAGCAACAGGAACCCCTGGTAGAGCTGTGGAGTTTTTGCAGTCTTCTACGCGAAAAAACATCCGCAGACAGCTCATTGATGTTTTTGGTAATCTGCTCAGAAATGACTCGTGGGATGTACTCACTTCCGCAAAAGAGCTGATAGAAGCTGCAAAAATCCCTCTAGGGGATGTAAGGCGAGCCCAAGAAGAGGCCCTCGCTCAAAATGAAGACTTTCTTACCAGCGCTGCGTTAAAGCAGGTTGAGGCGGCAAATAAGCGAGAACTCACAGCGCGCGAGCGTTCGGGTATCATAGAAATGTTGGCAATTCTGGAATCGCTTCTTCGCGACGTACTGTTGTGTTGCGAAGCGGTTGATGAAGAGATAGTAAATACGGATGCAGCAGGCATTATTGACCGCGTTGCATCTCAAACTCATACCCAGGGTGTTTTGGGGGCTCTTGCTGCGGTGCAAGAGGCTCAATACAACCTGGACCGCTCTGTTTCTCCCCAGCTAACCCTTGAGGTTATGCTGCTGCATATCAAGGAGGCACTTACATGCCCACCGTTGTCCCGGTGAAATTTGAATACGCCGCGCGCGACCTTTGGTTTGATCCAAAGGAGTCCGGCGTTCTTGAAGGTGACCACGTTATCTGCCAGACCGAGCGCGGTCTAGAGATTGGTCTTGCTGTTGCTGATCCTCGTGAGATTTCTCAGGAGGAGTTTGAGTACAAGACAAATAAAGCCGAGCTCAAAGACGTTGTTCGTGTAGCAACTGAAGAAGATCTATCTCGCGCAGAAGAGCTTGCCGCTAAGGGCGAGGCTGCGCTTCCTGTGTTCAGGAAGTTTGCTGTTCAAGAAGAACTTGAGATGAAGCCCATTGGTGTCGAGTACCTTTTTGATGGCGAGAAGGTCGTGTGTTACTTCTCGGCTGATGATCGAGTGGACTTTAGGCAGCTTGTTCGTGAGCTTTCTCATGAGCTTCATGAGCGCATTGACATGCGTCAGATTGGCGTCAGGGAAGAAGCAGCGGTTATTGGTGGCTACGGTCACTGTGGACAAGAGCTCTGCTGTAGAAGGTTTGGTCTCTCTTTTGAGCCAGTTTCTATCCGCATGGCAAAAGAGCAGGATTTGCCTCTGAACTCCACTAAGATTTCTGGTGCGTGTGGTCGCTTAATGTGCTGCTTGCGCTATGAGTTTGAAGCCTATCGTGACTTTAAGAACCGTGCTCCAAAGCGCAATGCTGTTATTGAGACTCCTCTGGGTATGGCAAAAATTGTTGAGTACAACACGCCAAAAGAGGAGATTGCGCTTCGTCTTGAGAGTGGCAAGGTGGTACGTATTCCTCTTGCTGACATGGACACATCTCCTGCGGCTCAGCAGAAGTCGGAAGACCTTGGCTGTTCTTGCAGGCCAGACAGCGTTTCTCGCGCTGCGCTTGAGCGCCTTGAATCCGTTGAGGTTCAGATGGCTCTGGCAGAACTTGATAGGGCAAACGGTCTGATTGTTGATGAAGAGCCAGAGATTAACCCTGATCTCTTTGTGACTGAGGCTCCAAGGCGCAAGCGTGATCGCTCCGAGCAGAACTCTGCAAATAAGCAGGAAAACGTCAAGAATTCCGGTGCAAGAAACGCCCGAGAAGAACAAGGCGCTCAAAGTTCTTCTCGCACCCGTCGTGTAAGAACCTCGAAGAATGCTCAGGTCAACCCTGGTTCCAGTACTTTTGATGCTGCAACAGATACGCTTCGTCGTACCCGCCGCCGTCATCACGCAACAGAAGAGGGCACTGCAAATACTCAGGCTCCTCAGAAGAATGAGCAGGGTACAGCTCCTGCACAGAAGCAGCCTCAGGGTAAGCGTTTTAGAAGGACAGATGCTTCTCAGGCACTACAGAAAGCCGATGAGGCACAGGCACCAGTTCGTGCAAAGAGGACTCGTCGTCCAGGTGATAGGGCGGGCATGAAGACCCAGAACGCTCCACAGAATACTTCTGGTTCTAATGGTGCGCCTACCGCTGCATCTAGAGACACTCAGCCACAAAACGCTGCACGTCGTAGACATAGAAGAGCTGGACGCGATGATCGCGGTCGCGGCTCGAAGGACAACGAGTAATGTATACGCTTAAGACTGAATATGCCTTTGACTCAGCGCATTTTCTTACCAACTACTATGGCAAGTGTGAGAATCTGCATGGTCATCGCTGGCATGTGACTGCCTGCATTTCAACTGCAGAGCTTGGTGAGTCTGGTACAGAAAAAGATATGGTTATGGACTTTGGTGTCTTTAAGCGCAAGGTCCGCGCGCTATGCGATTCCCTTGATCATACGTTTTTGATTGAAGAAGGCTCACTTTCTGAAAAGACGTTGGACTGTCTTAAAGAAGAGGGTTTCTCGCTCACTATTTTGCCGTTTAGAACAACAGCAGAAAATCTGGCAAAGTATCTCTTTGAGCAACTTGAGTCAGAAGGTTTGCCCGTCTCTTCCGTTGAGGTTGATGAGACCCCCAACAATTGCGCCATATATTCAAAAAATATGAAGTAACCTGTTGTTTTTTAAAGCTCGTGTGAGCAACGTAACCTCGATGGGTATACTCTACGTATGTAGAGGTTTTATCTTTTATCGAGGTGGAATTTCATGGCTCACGGAGCATTGCGGGGTGTCAATTTAACCGGTTGGCTTACGCTTGAACCGTGGGTAACTCCTGAGCCGTTTGCACGCACAGGCTGCGTTGATGAAGCTCAGCTCATTAAAGCGCTGGGCGTTGACGACTACCGCAATCTTGTTAAAGCGCATCGCTCTTCATTTATCCAGAGTTCTGACTTTGTCAGCATTGCCGCACGTGGTTTTAATGCGGTAAGAATTTCTGTACCTTGGTATGTTTTTGATGAAGAAGCTGCTGGTACACCGTATCTAAGTTGTATTACTGAGCTTGATAAGTCCCTTGAATGGGCAGAAGAGCTTGGTCTACACGTTATTTTTGTGCTAGCAGTAAATCCAGGCCTGCCTGATGGCTTAAATGACCAGCCAGGTGGCGCTCCACGCACCAGAATTTCTGGGGAGAAGTCGCTTTCTATTCTGCATAAGCTTGCCCTTCACTACGCTCACCGCAGTGGTTTTTATGGTATTGAGGTAGCCGATGAGGTTAAGCCTCGTGTGCGCAAAGGTTTTAAGCTCACTGATGGAATCCCTGGCCACTCGCTCAGAAACTATTATCGCCGTGCGTATGAGACCATTAGATCTGTGGCAGGAGAAGAGCCTGTGGTTATTCTCCCAGACGGTGGTTGGCCTCAGGGATTTAGGCGTTTTATGAGCCAGCAGGCTTATCAAAACGTTTGGCTTGACGCTCATCTTGATAAACCTTGTGAGGGAATTGATTGCTCAGGTCCTCATGGTGTACAGCAGCTTATTGATAAAAACGAAGCGTATTTGAAGACTTCTGCTTCAGGCGGTCTGCCGGTCATGGTAGGTAAGTGGTCAGCATCACTTCCAAGCATTGACGGTGCTATGACGGCAGAGGGAAGAATTGCGCTTGAGCGCATTTACACTTCCGGCCAGCTCAAAGTGTACAATACGTGTCCTGCATGGTTCTTCCAGACCTGGAAGACCTCCGCATTTTTAGCTGCATGGGACGCACGCGTTGCGCTTGCAACGTTTGAGAGGGGAATGCTCGAGTAATGACAGAATCTACTCTTTTAGCAGGTAAACTGTCTATTGTGGGCACGCCTATTGGTAACCTTTCGGACGCGTCACCGCGCGTTAAAGAAACGCTTGCAGCAGCAGATGTCATTTTATGTGAGGACACACGCGTGACCTCAAAGCTCCTCTCGGCATTTGACATTCACGTGCCACTGCAGCGCTGTGATCAAAATATTATTGAGTCGCAAATTGAGCCAACGCTTGAGAGGCTTCGCGCTGGTCAGCGTGTTGCGTTTGTGTCAGATGCGGGTATGCCAGGCATCTCTGACCCGGGTCAGCATTTGGTTGATGCGGCGCTTTCAGAAGGACTTGCAACAGAGGTTATTCCGGGTCCTTCTGCGGTGACCTGCGCGCTTGTTGCATCAGGCCTGGCAAGTGACCATTTCTTTTTTGAAGGGTTCTTGCCCAGAAAGCATGGACAGATTGTTCAGCGCTTGCAGCAGCTTGCACAAATTCCTGGCACTATTGTGCTGTATGAGTCTCCGTTTAGGGTGCTTGCAACGGTCGAGGCCATAGCCGAGGTGTTTCCAACCAGGCAGGTGGCTCTTGTCAGAGAGCTTACTAAGCTGCACGAAGAAGTAGTGCGTGACGTGGCTCCTTGCCTTGTTGAGACACTTGCTGCAAAAGAGAACCTCAAAGGCGAGTGTGTTCTGGTCATTGCAGCTCCCACAGAAGAAGAGCTTGCCTCTGCATCGTCACAGGTAGCAGGAGAGTCTCAGTTCTCGCTTGAAGCCGCAATAGAGGCTGGTCTTGCTGCTGGCACCAGAAAATCAGCCCTGGCCAAGGAGCTTGCTCAGAAGTTTGGTATTGCGCGTGACGAGGCATACCAGGAAATTCTTGCTCACGAGGCATAATCACCATACCAACACAAGTGCGCCCAGCATTTGCTCTATACTGGATAAGTTATTGCAACTTACACAAAGGGAGTCATTATGCCCGAGGCCAAGCCGTCATACTTTATTACCACCCCAATTTATTACGTCAACGCAAAGCCACACCTGGGAACTGCGTACTGCACCCTGCTTTGCGATATCCAGGCTCGCTTTAGACGCGCTGCCGGCTACGATGTATTTTTCCTCACCGGTATGGACGAGCATGGCGAGAAGGTCGCTCTTGCTGCAGCTGATCACGGCTTGTCTCCACAGGCATGGTGCGACTCGCAGGTTCCTTTCTTCAAGGGACTCTACGAAGAGCTCAACATCTCATACGACGACTTTATCCGTACGACCGATGAGCGCCACGTAAAAGCTGTCCAGTATCTGTGGGAGCGCATGCGTGAGGCCGGCTTCATCTACAAGGGATCCTACGATGGTTGGTACTGCATCCACGAGGAGACCTTCTTCACCGAGACTCAGGTAGAGAAAGCAGACGAGGAGGCTGGTTGCAAGGGTGCACACCTCTGCCCAGATTGCCACCGTGAGCTTGAGCGTGTCTCTGAGGAGTCTTGGTTCTTCAAGCTCTCTGCATTCCAGGATAAACTGCTTGAGCTGTATGCTGAGCACCCAGATTTCATTGAGCCAGACTTCCGCGCAAACGAGGTTCGCAGCTTTGTTGAGTCTGGCCTTCAGGATATTTCTGTATCCCGTACCAGCTTTGACTGGGGCGTTCCAGTTCCTTTTGATGAGTCTCACGTAACCTACGTCTGGTTTGATGCTCTTCTTAACTACTACACCGCTGTTGGCTACGGTGATGACAGTCCAGAGGCTGCTGCCATGAGAAAGCGTTTCTGGCCAGCTCAGATGCACGTTGTTGGTAAGGACATCATCCGCTTCCACTGTGTCATTTGGCCTGCAATGCTTATGGCCCTTGGCGAGGCTGTTCCTGAGCACATTTTTGCTCACGGTTTCCTTAACGTCCGTAATTCTGAGACCGGCGTTGTTGAGAAGATGAGCAAGTCTCGCGGAAACGCCATTGCACCTAAGGACGTTTTGGACCTGCTGGGTGTTGAGGGCTACCGCTACTACTTCATGACCGACGTCACTCCTGGCGAGGATTCCGGCATTTCCTTCGAGCGCATGGAGCAGGTCTATAACGCTGACCTGGCAAATAGCTGGGGTAACTTGGTTTCTCGTGCCCTTAACATGAGCGATAAGTACTTTGAGGGTGTCACTCCAACTTTTGATGGATCTTCTGTTGCTGCAGACCATCCTCTGCGCAAGCTGGCTGAGGGCATCTATGACCGCTACGCCGCGTGCATGGAGAAGATGGACTACGTGGGCGCTAAGAACATCATCATGGAGCTTGTCCACGCAGCTAACCACTACATTGAGGACGCTGCTCCTTGGACGGTGGCAAAAGACCCAGAGCGCGCATCAGAGCTTGCAGAGATTATTTATACGCTGCTTGAGTCTATCCGCATTTGCGCACATCTCTTTATGCCATTCATGCCTACTACGTCCGCAGAGGTTCTGCACCGTATGAGCCTTGATGAGGCTGAGATTACCTCTACCGATACCTGCAGCGAGTGCGTATGGGGCAAGCTTCAGGGTGGCCTGGCTGTCTCTAAGGGAGACGCTCTGTTCCCACGTCTTGCAAGCAAGTAATCGTGTCGGAGCACGCATCGCATCAGACATCGTGGCTTGCTAATCAGCGCGCCACTAAAGAAACGCTGGAACGTTTTGGCCTTGCCACCAAATATAGGCTGGGTCAAAACTTCTTGGTGCAAGATCACGTTATCGAGAAGATCGTTCAGCTTGCAGAGGTTCAGCCTACCGACGTGGTCGTTGAGGTTGGTCCCGGTTTGGGTACCCTTACGGTTGCCTTGCTCGACCGCGCCCGTGCAGTGTGTTCGCTTGAAGCAGACTCCGAGCTGGAGCAAGTCTTAGCGGTAACCTGCAAGGAGCCTCATCCAGACTCGTTTGCGCTGGTTATGGGAGACGCTCTGGCTATCACGCCGCAGAAGCTCGCCGATGCCTACAGTGCACTTCCTGCCGTTGCTCATGACGCAGCGACGAGCGCTCCGATGCCAACAAAGTTTGTGTCTAATCTGCCGTATCAGGTGGCAGCTACGCTGATCCTCAAGTTCTTCCAGGAGCTTCCTTCGCTTGAGCGAGCGGTGGTCATGGTGCAGGCAGAGGTTGCCGACAGAATTGCTGCCAA
>CALHQT010000154.1:0-8608 GCA_938038135.1 uncultured Atopobium sp. | reverse complement strand
ATAGTATCTTCTTCCTTAGAAGAATCTGCTGGTACATCTACAAAAATTGCCTCTGGAGCGTACGTGATGTTTTTTGCGATCTCAAAACAGTAGCCTACAAAATTGCATTCACCATCAGTCTCTGGCTCATGTTTAATATCGGTCAAAATACGCGTTGAGCACAGCTTTCCGCTCATAGACGTCAAATAAGGAAGCTGTGACTCCTCAAATACCTGCGACAACGCAGAAGCCTTTGCACCAAAAGCCTTTTTGCATTCCATGGGTGAATTAGCGTTTTTCATGTGCGCAATAACAATATCTGCCGCTTTAGGTGAACCAACAGGACCCAAAGCGGTAGCTGCAGAATAAAGCTCCTGCAAAAGGTGGGAGTTAAACCTATAAGAAGGCTCAGTAGTAAGCGTATAAGCTCCACGCGCACGACCCTGAGCAATCTCAAGCGCAACAAAATGGCTAATGCCCGATTGGCACAGGACATCTAAGCGAGGCTCTTGATTAGCAAGGTTATCCAGCATGCGAGCAATCTGAGGGTCGGAGCTGTTATCAACAATGATGAGCTCCCAATGAGGGTATGTCTGCTCTTGAAGTTGCCTAATTACCGTTCTAATAGCATCAGCATCATTATCAGCGGCCATGAGAACCGAAATCATATGTGGATTGTATGAGCGCTCGTGCATTCCACATCCCCCAAACTGGTCCTAAATTTTAGATACCAGTTTACCCATAAAAAGTGAATTAAAAAGACATTTTTATTCTATCAAAATCTCTCCACATAACGTGTTTAACTGCTGTTATGTGGACATCTGACCTGTTTTGTAGGAGCGGCGCTACACACAACGCCCATAACGTCTATACGAGCATGCCAACAAGCTTTCCTAAGGCCGTAGGGTCAACGGTAGTGCCACTTGAACCTTCAACAACAGGAGCTTCATCATGCTCAAGATTAGACACGCCAATTGGCTGCACAATCTCTACAAGCTCAAGAAGCTGATTGGGCTTCATATCGGTAATCATTGAAGACAACAAACTAGAAGCATTGCTTACCAGTGAACGAGCGCCCGAACCAGAAAGTGCCGAGATTTTCTCCCACACATCATCTGTGGCAATGATAACGTGCGTAATCTTGATGTTGGTGACAGAAGCAAGTGCGCTAACAAAAGCGCTCTGACCGTCATCTTTGTAAATATCTGCCAGTGTTTTAGCGTTTGAGTCTACTTCTGCATACACATCAGTAGGAATAGACACTATATGGCCGGTTCCCTGCGTGCGATCAATGACCAAAAGCCGTACAGACTGAAGCGTCGACTCCCCTGCCTTAAGCGAATTTGTGCTGATAACGGCATAGGTAAGAAAGTCATCATCAGATTGTGTAGTGCCATCCGGATTGCCTGAAACACTTTGGCTCTTTACAGCCTTGTTAAGCCCATGATCTCCCAAGTGAGACTCAAGCTGCGCGCGATCCCAAAGAGTTACAACAACAATGCCTACAAGAACAGCAACAATGGCAATTACGGCAAGGCCAATCACGTTGGTATAGGGATTCTCACGCGGAACATCGCTGCGCTCAAATCTTTCTCTTTTCCTAAACATACTGGCTCCCTGCCTCACTGTTCATCAGTTCTGCAAGAGCTCCTAAAAAAGACGCTCTCTTCTATGATGCTATTTCTTTGCGAGGGAAACCACCGCACACAATACAAGTGGTAGAAAAGACTTCGTAAACGGCGCGAGAAGACCGATGGAGCTAGATTGGCACACAGAAACTACGACGCAATCAAGGAACCGAAAGCGCTACCAGGGTTGCAAAACGCCCTCTGGATAGCGAACGCTCACAAACGTGAGGCCCTGAGCAGGTGCACAACTGCCAGCAGCAATTCTATTCTGAGCAGCTAGAACCTCGTCGATCCACTCAACAGGCCTGTGACCTCGGCCAATCTCAACCAGCGTACCCACAATCGTACGCACCATGTTATGCAAGAAGGCGTTGCCCGTAATATCAACTGCAATGAGTTTCTCGCCAGCCTCTTCAATTTCTTCAACGGTAAGGCGCTCCACAAAACGATGCGTTGGCTTGCCCTCGGCAGAAATTGCCTTGCAGAAGCTCTTGAAATCGTGCTCTCCCACCAGCGCCTGCGCCGCCTTGTCCATAAGCTCTGCGTCCAAGTGGCCGTTGTACCACCACGCATGGTCCCAGCCCAGCACGGGACGAGCGCTACCTGCACAAATGCGATAGCGATACGAGCGAGCCTGGGCATCAAAGCGTGCCGAGAAACCCTGTGGGGCGCGGAAGAGTTGTCGGATAGAGATGTCATCGTCGGTCAGAGCGGTGAGCGAGCGAACGAGTTTCTCGCCAGACAGTGCCAGCTCAGCTCCGTACACAGGCAGGCTCACGTACTGGGCCTGGGCGTGCACGCCGGCGTCGGTTCTGCCCGCGCAGGTGAGCTCGACCTCTCTGCGCAAAACGGTCTCAAGCGCGCGGCGAAGGTCACCTGCCACGGTGCGCTGGGTGGGCTGCTCGGCAAAGCCGCAGAATGCAGCGCCGCGATAACCTAGCTGGATGACAAGTGTAGCTTCAGGCTCAGCAGAGGCGTCAGCGAGAGTCTCAGCAGCTGATGGCCCAGCAGAAGACTCCTCGGATGCATAAACGCTGCAGTTTGATGCATTGTTCTGTGACGTTTCTGAGTTCATGAAGCTCCCTGAAAAGACTTTTGGCGCAACAAAGTGATTGTATCGTAGGCTCAAAGTTGACGCACGTATTGTATCTGCTGGACGCAAGACCTCTGCAGCATTGCAAGCCCGCTACAGCGTTGCAAGCCCAAAGCACACGACAGACCAGAGCAGAAGCACAACCCAGTCCACAAGCTGCATTTTTGCGGAGATGCGCGTACGTTTTGCGGCGCCAAGACAGCGGTCCATCATAGTTTGCGCCATCTGATCGGCTCGCTGAAAGAGCGATACGGTGAGCGGCACCAGAAGCGTAAACCACTTTTTGATTCGCTCAACAATACTGCCTGATTCAAAATTAAACCCGCGTGCCCGTTGAGCTGCTCTAATTCTGTCGAGCTCTTCGAGGGTAAGAGGAATTGCTCGCAGCGCAATTGAGAGCGCAATACTCAGGCCGTCAACGTCAACACGAATAAGGCGCAGAGGCATCAACAGTACAGAAAAGCCGTCAGCAAGCTGCGTGGGTGTAGTTGTTGACGCTACCGATAAAACCAGTGCTAGAGCAAGCAATATGCGAGCAATAGCTACAGTGCTCCTGTAAAAGCCTGCCACAGAAAGTCCAACTGATCCAGAGAAAATGATATCGGGGTGTCCAATAAACACCAGCGTATTGGCCACAAATGAGAGGAGCAAAACAAAAGCTGCAGGCTTTGCCACGCGCAAAAACTCCAAAATACTTACACGAGCGCTCCAAAGAAGGCTCACACAAATCAAAGCAAATGCAGCAAATGCAAGTGGCTGCTGTATACAGAAAAGAGCAACAATTCCCACAAGGGTGGCAACGATTTTTGTCTGCGCTGTCAACGAGGCAAGCGAGATACGCTTAAGCAGAGCACAGGGGCACTTAGACATAGCAGGCCTCCAAAAGCTCATGCAATACGCTTACAAACAGTGGGCAATCAAGCTGCGCAGCCTCGTATATCTCTGGGGTTGTCTGTGCTTCTTGCACATTGACGTCTGCAACAACACAGCCCTTCTCGAGAAACACTACTCTGTCAGCAAAAGGAAGCCATTCACTTACATCATGGGTGATTGCAAGAACCGCTTTACCTTCGTTTGCCAGCTCACGAGCAAGATGCAGCACCTGCGAGCGCGCCTCGCCATCAAGTCCAGACGTTGCCTCATCAAACACCACCGCGTACGTTGCGCAGGCCAGCGTTCCTGCAAGCGCCGCGCGACGAGCCTGGCCACCAGAAAGCGTCAACGGAGACGCGTCCATGACCTGCTGGTCAAGCCCCACACGTTCTGCCGCATACGCAACAAGCGCCTCAACATCATCTGGCGAGAAACCCTTGTTATTTGGACCAAACGCGATATCTTCAGCAACACTTTGGGCAAAAAGTTGATCCTGGGGGCGCTGAAAACACATGCCGACATCTCCAGGGAGCACCAGTCGCGCATCGATTGTTGCGTGCCCGGTATCAGCCTCTATGAGGCCAGCAGCTATGCGGGCGCAGGTTGTTTTTCCAGAGCCAGAAGCGCCTACCATAACAACAAGCTCCCCTGTGGCAGATAGTGTTACGTCATGCAGAACGGGCTTGTCAAACGCATGAGACACGCCACAAACTACCAGCTCGCGTTCCTCGCCAAGCGCCTGAATTCCGTCATAGTTGTTTGCTCGCACCACCTCAAGGGCACGCTGATACACAAGGGTATCCAAAGCATCAAACGCAAGGTTGTTCTGAACAAGAAACGCAACAAACTCTGATGCGTTAAAAGGCACATCAAACGTATAGCCAGCCTGTGCAGCTATATGCGCTGTTGCTGTGAGTGCATCATCAAAACCAGCGTTTGCGATTGCGTTTGCATCCAAGAGAAACTCTGTGGGAGTTCCCGACCAAACTAGCTGGCCTTTCTCCAAAACAAGTACCTGGTCAGCCCCGGGAAGAGACTCAAACGAATGAGAAATCTCAAGCATACCCATTCCGTTTGTAACAAGAGTGTTTACCAGGTTAGAAAGGTGATTTCTGAATCGAGTATCAAGCTGCGCAAATGCCTCATCAAGCACCAGATAACGTGGATGCACTGAAAGTGCTGCTGCAATAGAAACAAGCTGCTGTTGGCCTCCAGAAAGCGTATGGGTAGGCGCATCAATCAAATCGGCAATACCGCAAAGCTCCAGTGTTTGAGTAACGCGAGAAACTATCTCTTCTTTTGGCAAACCAAGATTAGCAGGGCCAAAGGCAACTTCATCAAAGACAGTTGCACAAACAAGCTGCGCTGTTGGATCTTGACGAACCATTCCCACAACGGAAGAAATCTGAGTAGACGGCACTACAGCAACTGAATTGCCGTCTACTAAAACCTCTCCGGATAGAGGAAAAAGTGATGCATTACAAAGATTTGCAAGCGTTGACTTGCCTGAGCCATTATGGCCAAGCACAACCGTTCTAGAGCCAGGCTTTAAGTTAAATGAAACGTTATCCAGGGTTGGCGCCATCTTTGGCTGAGAAAGGCTCTCAATGGCTCCCATGGAGTCTTTTGAAGCAGGATCGGTCATAGATTGTGTAGCAGTTGAAGAACCGTATGCAAATGAAACGTTTTTGAACTCAATCATGACAACCCTCCTTCATTTGAAAAAGAGGTCCCAGCAAAAAGCCAGGACCTCTTCAGATTCACTTTGACAGAAGTTACTCTGCAGCCTCTTCGGTCTGCTCGGTCTCCTCTGCTGGAGCCTCGGTCTCCTCTTCCTTTACAGGAGCAGGAGCAACCTTGGTAGCCTTAGCCTTCTTGTTAGAAGCCTTTGGCTGAACTGGCTCGGTAACAAGCTCAAGGATAACAACCTCAGAAGCATCGCCCTTACGAGGACCAAGCTTCATGATACGGGTGTAGCCGCCGTTGCGGTCAGCCCACATACCCTGAGCAGCCTTGTCAAATACCTCACGGACAAGCTCTGCGTTACCAACCTTGGCCATAGCAAGACGACGAGCGTGAAGGTCGCCGCGCTTTGCCCAAGTGATGACCTTGTCGACCTCGCCGCGAACTGCCTTAGCGCGGACGTCAAGAGTCTTAATACGATCGTTAGTGAAAAGGGCTTGGATCAGGCTCTTCTTGATGGCCTTGGTGTGGCTAGCATCAGTACCAAGCTTCATGCCCCTCTTCTTATTGTGCCTCATAATTTACATTCTCCTATGCGTGACAAGGCGCGACTAAGCCTTAAGGGACAGGCCCATGCTCTCGAGCTTTTCCTTGACTTCTTCAATAGACTTAACACCAAAGTTTCTGATGTTGAGAAGATCGTTCTCAGAGAAATCAACGAGCTGACGGACAGAGTGAATTCCTGCACGCTTGAGGCAGTTGTAGGAACGGACGGAAAGGTCCAGATCCTCAACCTGCTTCTCAAGCTCGGAATCGTCCTCGACGTCTGCCTTAGCAAAAATCGAAGCCTCTTCCTGAGTCTCGTCAAAATCAGTAAGTCCCATGAATGCGCTCATGTGCTGGTTAATGATGTTTGCAGCCTCAACGACAGCCTCGCGAGGGCTGATTGCACCATTGGTCTCAACCTCAAGCACCAGACGATCATAGTCGGTGTGACGGCCAACACGGCAAGGCTCAACAGCCTTAGCGCAGCGGCGAACTGGCGAGAAGATCGAGTCAACGTGAATGAATCCAATTGGATCGCTCTCACGCTCGTTATCCTCACCGGAAACATAACCGCGACCATTACCAAGGCGAAGTCTCATGGAAAGATGAGCTCCCTCAGCAAGGGTGCAAATGTGCTGAGCTGGGTTAACCAGCTCGTAGCCCATAGGAACATCAAGATCAGCACCAGTGACTTTGCAAGGACCATCAACAGAGATGGAAGCCTCAGCCTCATCAGAGTTGTTGGTGTTGCGGAAAACTAGGCCCTTAACGTTCAGAACGATGTCAGTAACGTCCTCATAGACGCCTTCAACCGTAGTGAACTCATGCTGAACGCCATCAATCTGGATGGCCTCAACCGCAGCTCCCTCAAGAGAGGAAAGCAGTACGCGGCGGAGGGAGTTGCCAAGCGTGTCACCATAGCCACGCTCAAGCGGCTCTACGCTCACACGAGCGACGTTTGCGCCGATTTCATCTACCGACACGTTTGGTCGGATAAATTCGGACATTGCTACCTCCAAAACGGGTCGGGCTTACTTGGAGTAGAGCTCGACGATCAGCTGTGCGTCAATCTCAAGGTCGATCTGATCGCGGGTTGGAAGCTGAAGAACAGTGCCCTGCAGCTTCTCAATGTCAACCTCAAGCCATGCAGGAACTGCCATGTGCTCGGAGGAAATGAGAGCTTCCTTGATTGGAAGAAGATCCTTTGCCTTGGAAGCAACAGCGATAACATCGCCGCTCTTTACGCGATAAGAAGGAATGTCAACGCGCTGACCGTTAACGGTGATGTGACCGTGACGGACAGTCTGACGAGCCTCTTTACGTGTACGAGCAAAGCCAAGGCGGAAGATGACGTTGTCAAGACGAGTCTCAAGGATGCTCATCAGGTTGTCACCAGTAATGCCTGGGTTCTTCTTAGCCATCTCATAGTAGCCGTGGAACTGGTTCTCAAGGACGCCGTAAATGAACTTAGCCTTCTGCTTCTCACGGAGCTGCATACCGTACTCGCTCTCCTGGCGACGACGGCGACGTGGCTCACGGTTAGAAGTCTTATTGATCCCCATCACAACGGGATCGATGCCAAGCTGACGACATCTTTTAAGGACCGGGGTCCTATCAATTGCCATTTGCTTGTCCTTTCGTGCTAGTTGCGACGGCGCTTTTTAGGACGGCAGCCGTTGTGTGCAATAGGTGTCTTATCCTGAATACCCGAAACCTCGAGGCCTGCTGCCTGAAGGGAACGGATTGCGGTCTCGCGACCAGAGCCTGGGCCCTTAACAAAAACAGCTACCTTGTGGAGACCGTGCTCCATTGCTGCCTTTGCTGCTGCCTCTGCTGCAAGCTGTGCAGCAAAAGGAGTGGACTTACGAGAGCCCTTGAAGCCGACGGTACCACCGGACTGCCAGGAAATTACATTACCCTGGGGATCGGAAATAGAGACAATCGTGTTATTGAATGTGCTCTTGATGTGGGCCTGGCCCACTGCAATGTTTTTACGCTCGGAGCGGCGGACGCGTGTAGTGCGAGCGTTCTTTTTCTGTGCCATTAGCTACTCCTCGCCTACTTCTTCTTGCCGCCCACCTGACGCTTCTTACCCTTACGAGTACGAGCGTTAGTGTGGGTACGCTGACCGTGGACAGGGAGGCCCTTGCGGTGACGGAGGCCGCGGTAGCAGCCAATCTCCATCAGGCGGGCAACATTCTGACGCACCTCGCGGCGAAGATCGCCCTCGGTGGTGTAGTTAGCGTCAATAAAGTCACGAATCTTGGTGACTTCTTCCTCTGTGAGGTCCTTGACGCGAGTATTTACATCGATACCAGTCTCGTTGCAAATCTTGGTTGCACGAGTCTGACCAATGCCGTAAAGATAGGTGAGTCCGACCTCAACACGCTTATCGCGTGGCAGGTCGACGCCGTTAATACGGGCCAACTTGGTGCTCCTTCCTTAGCCCTGACGCTGCTTGTGGCGCGGGTTCTCGCAAATCACGTAAACCTTACCGTGGCGACGGATGACTTTGCACTTGTCGCACATCTTCTTTACCGAAGGACGTACCTTCATGTGTCTTCCTTTCGGTTCTGCTGATACGAACTATATACTCGCCCAGCCGCTGGCGTGAAATACCGACTGTACTTACGTACATATGCCCTTGCAACCTGCGCAAAGACACAGATAGCCTCATGCATTACACAAGGCTTTTGCACTACTTACTTATAACGGTAGGTAATGCGACCCCTGGTAAGATCGTAAGGAGAAATCTCTACTACAACCTTATCACCAGGGAGAATTCGAATGTAATTCATTCGAATCT
>CALHQT010000153.1:0-6590 GCA_938038135.1 uncultured Atopobium sp. | reverse complement strand
ACAATACAATAATGTTTATAAGTTGTAGAAAACTTGTATACATAATGTTGAAAACTCTCTATCAAGCCAGCTAAATCGTATAATTTAAATAACTACTCTAACTAAACGTATCTACGTTTGGAGAATTATGGATTACAGTGGTTTGACTGCATCAGAGTTCTTTCATGGTGTAGCAGAAGCATCAAGAGAGAATACAAGAGCACTACAACAAATTATGAGCCTTCAAGAGACAGAAGGGGCAAAGGCTCAGTCATATTCAGCTGGTGGGGGTAAAGGCTCTAATCAAGACACGATGGCAAAAGTGGATAAGCGCATAGATCTAGAAGCTCTACTGTCTAAAAGAATGAATGACAATTACGACTATATCAATGACGCTTACACGCTTCTGTACGGCGTGAGTCAACTCGGAGACGGCGGCATATGTCAATTAATGAGCAGCTCTATTTATGCTGACTTACTTCAATGGCGTTATCTTCAATGCTTAACTTGGAGTGATGTATCTGAGAGACTTCTTACTCCTGTAAGGACGCTTCAGCAGTTAGAACGTGAAGTATTTGAAACAATTGATGAGGAGAATTACATCGAGAAATTTTTGAAAAATAAATAATATTTTTTGCCTTTTTGCTTGTAATATATAGATAGTAGTTATATACTATATACAACAAGTAAGGAGGTGAGAGATGGAAGAAAAGATATGGCAATTGTTTCTCGCAATCTTCACAGCAGTAGCTACAGTAACAGTTGAAAAGATTGCAGAGAAACTAAAAAAGTCCCAACCCCGAGACGAGTAAGGACTTAAAGCCAAAGGGGATATCAGTTGCAGCTGGTATCTCCTAGGCTCTAAGATTAGCATAAAGGAGCACAAAATGGAAAACGTATTACTCATATTGGTTACTGTTGCAGTAACGCACATTCTCTACAAGACCATTCGCAAGAAGGAAAGTCGATAATGGCTACTAGTGAAGCTCAAAAGCGAGCAAGTGCTAAGTATCGCAAAAACAACGTTAAGGCGATTATGTTCAACCTTTACCCAAGCGATAAAGACTTGTTAGAGTTTCTAGAATCAAAGAAGAACCGCTCGAGCTATATCAAAGAGTTAATTCGTAAGGATATGGAGAACTCGAGAAATTAAGTTCTGCGTACTCTTGCGCACTGTTGCGCACTGTTTTGTGATAGTATGTATAGTAGCGATTTGCGCAACAAAGGAACTAATAAGCGTTCTGGTTATGAGCCAGAGCGCTTTTTTGTTAGGCAGGTGAGCTAATGAGCTACAACATCAGACGCTCATATGCTAGAGATCAGTTGCGAAAGCAGATGATTGCACGAGAAGAACCGTGTCACATTTGCGGTATGCCAATTGATTACTCGCTTCCTGCTGGTGACCCGATGAGCTTTGAGATGGATGAAGTCGTACCTGTCTCAAGGCTGCCTCTTGAACAAAGACGAGCTGCCGCATGCGACCCGGAGAACGTGAAAGCGGCGCATCGTATATGCAATCAGAAGCGCGGTAATCGAATGATGGACGAGCTTAAGGGTAATGCACTACCTATTGTAAGAACGCGTCTGTGGTAGGGGGTATACCCTCCCACAGCCCCAAAAAGACGCCCCTTGGCATAGTCAGAACATAGCGAACCCTCAAATTTTCCACAGTGAAGTGAGCCTGAAAGGAGGTCTTAATGGCCAAGAAACTAGTCACTATTTGCAGGGAAGGCAGTCGATATGACATCTATAAAGCATTGCAGATAACTATGGCAAAGAAGTTAGATGATTGTGAGTCTGGCCGTGATTTTGCAGCCATTGTAAAGACATTCGTCCAGGTAGTTGACGAAGTCGACGTAATGGAAAAAGAGAAGTTACTTGCAGCTAAAAAGCCAAGCCCTGCTAAACGAGCCAGAAAGACATATCTCAAAGAGGTCTCGTGATGCCAAGGCGTAAAAAACGTGTTGGAAATCAAAAACCGACCTTTGAACGCATTGAAAAATATCATCATTCTGATGCAAAAGCTTGCATCAATATGTTTTCGCATTACGGCTTCAAGCTTGATGAGGCACAAAAGCACGAGCTCGAACTTTATATGGCCAAAGATGCCAAAGGTATGCCGGCGGCAGAAACTATTGGTGCAGCTAAACCACGTCAAAATGGAAAATCGTTTGCCGCTCGACTATACGGTATTTGGTGCGCAGCTATTTGTGGCATGGATGTTGTCTACTCGGCTCACAACGCTGAGACAGTAGATGAATTTTTTGACATGATCGTGAACCTTTTTACAGACGATGAGACATACCCTGATTTAGCTGAGCTACTTCTTAAGGCTTATAGGCAACCTGGAAAGCAGTATTTGCTCTTTGATTGTGGCCACTACAAGAGCGGGAAACGAGCCATTGGAAAGCTCAAGTTCTCAACTCGAACAAGTTCAAAGGCTCGAGGTGGTACACGCTCTCTCATCATCATTGATGAGGCTCAAGAGCTTACAGACGCTCAACTGAACGCAATTTTGCCAACAGTTTCTGCGTCTAAAGATGGCTCTCCTCAAGTCATATACATTGGAACGCCACCCGACCCAACTTGTAGAGGAACGGTATTCAAACGAATGCATGACACAGCTCATTCTGATAGTCCAGGTGAAGCTTGGTGGCTTGAATGGGCGGCTAAAGCAGTTCCGAGAGAGGGCACCAGCGATGAAGAAGCACTTGACCTTGCTTATGAGACTAATCCGGCTCTCGGCTCTCGTATCACAGAAAGAGCAGTACTCAATGAATGGCATCAGATGACAAAAGATGGATTTGCTCGTGAGCGTCTTGGTTGGTGGTCAACGCTCGATACTTCAGTTGAGTATATCGTCAATGCAAATGACTGGAATGAGTGCATAACAGAAGAGCCTTATGACGATGGTCTTCTTGCTTTTGGAATCAAATATTCACTCGATGGAAAGAAAGTAGCAATTTCAGCAGCTCTAACTCAGCAAGATAACCCAACAGCTTATGTTGAGCTCGTGGATATCGCTGACGCTTATGGTGCTGGTCAAAACCTCGCTCAATGGATCAAGGAACGTGAGAGTCGCATTGCATGCGTTGTTATTGATGGCCGTTCTGGCGCAACTCAGCTGGCCGAACGCTTGCAGGAGCTACGTTTTCCAAAGCGGGGCATTGTTCTTTGCGATACAAAACAGGCTGTAGCGGCAGCTTCAAGATTTGTTGATGAAGTTGGAGCACACAGCATATGTCACGTCCCCTCTCCAGCACTGGACGAGTCTGTTACGGGCTCGTCCAGGCGTGCAATTGGAAATAACGGCGGCTTTGGATTTGGAGATTCTCCAAAAGCAACGTGTACCGCCGCTGAGTCTGCGGCACTTGCGATTTATGGAGTTAGGACCACTAAAAGAAACCCAGCTAGAAAGCAGGTAGTCTGGTGACAATTGGAATTATTCCTGTTGCAATTGCAACAGCGGCTGGACTGAGAAAAGAAGATAGGCAGACAGTTTTAAACCTCTGCGCAGTTTACTCAAAGACCCTTGCACGTAATCGTTTGCGTGATGGCTACTATCTCATGCATATAAAGCCTCAGCAGCTCGGTATTTCGGTACCTGACGGGTTAAGAAACTTGGAGCAGGCCATTTCATGGCCAGCAAAGGCTGTAGACGCTCTTGCTGACCGTTCTCAGTTCGATGGCTTTACTTGCACGGATGAGGATACTGCCAAGGAATTACAGGCTATTGTTCGTGAAAACGCCCTCAAGCGACGCTATCGTAAGGCTGTTAAAGGCCAACTTAGAAATTCCTGTGTATTTCTTACTGTTACCGCTGGAAATGTTGACGCGGGTGAACCTGCGGTTATCATTTCTGCATATTCTGCAGTATCAGCCGCTGCTCTTTGGGATGAACGTTTACATCGTATCCAGGCTGGCATTGTTGTAGTTGATCGTGACAATCGACCGAATCACAGAAATGCCCCAACGTGGATTAATGTCTTTACCGATACCGATATTATCCGCATCCGTAGACCACTCGACTCGACTCGCTGGGTTGCTGAATACATTCCGCATGGAATGGGTCGCTGCCTTATGGAGCCTTTGGTCTACGAGGCAACGCTTGACCGTCCATTCGGTAAGTCGCGCATCACTCGAGCTGTTATGGATCTGACTGATGATGCAATGCGCTCAAGCGTGCGTGCTGAAGTTGCAGCTGAGTTTATGACGGCACCCCAGAAATATCTTGTTGGCGCTGACCCAGATGCTCTCAACAAGCTCTCAAAATGGGATGCCTATATTGGTTCAATCTTTGCGGTCTCAAAAGACGCCGATGGTGATACCCCAACGTTTGGACAGCTGCAGCAGGGTTCAATGCAGCCACACATTGATTATATGCGCTCGCTTGCAGCTCGTTTTTCCGCTGAGACCAATGTTCCAATCTCAGAGCTTGGAATTGTGTCTGATAATCCAAGCTCAGCAGAAGCAATTTATGCTGCTAAAGAGGCTTTAGTCATTGACGCTCAAAACCTCAACGCTGACAACGGTGAAGCTCTTCGAGATATTGCTCTTATGGCATTGGCAGTTAAGAGAAACATATCATTTGCCGAGGTGCTTACAACAGAGCCTAATATCACGGCTAAATGGCGCAATCCTGCGATGCCGTCAATTGTTTCCCAGGCTGATTCCATGCTCAAGATTGCTCAGGCTGTTCCATGGATTGTCAATTCTGAGATTCTTCTTGAGGAACTAGGCTTTACGGATGACCAAGTTCAAAGGCTTGAAAGTGATAAGGAAAGAGCTTTAGCACAGGAGCTTCTTAGGGCACGCTTTGCTGCAAAGGCTGCAAAGACTCAAGTTGACAATCAAGACTTACTGGACGGTGTAATTGATGCAGGTAAGCAAGGATAGAATTTCGCAGTACAGAAAAGAGCTTGATTCAGCCGCAAATGATGCGGCTGAATTTATGTCTGACTATTACGATGCGCTTAGAACTGCTAATCCTAACTCTTCGGTAGCAGAGCTTCGCAACATGGCTATTAAGTCAATTAAACAAGCTCTCAACGCCTTTTCTCCTCAAGCAGGAGAGCTTGCGGGAGAGCTATTTGATGAGATAGTAAAAGCAGAAGGTGTTAAGGCAAGGTTTCGTTATCATCAAACTATTGAGCGCGGTTTAGTTGAGAAAAAAGTTCACTACCTTGCAAAAGACTTAGTTGACGGCAATAACCAGAAGTTTATTGACGCTTGTACTGCGCTTACTCGTTTTTATGTTAAACGTGAAGCGAATATCAACATGCACAGGAGTGCGCTTAGGTCGAAGATTTGGTGGGCGAGAGTTCCATCAGGTGCGGAAACCTGTGGTTTTTGCTTCATGCTTTCAACGCGTGGCTTTGATTATGAGTCCGAATTTAGCGCAGGTGGAGCTGGTCATAAGTTTCATCTACACTGCGATTGCATAATCGTTCCAGGCACAAAGAAAACAACTATCGAAGGATATGATCCTGATGAGATGTACGCTCGTTGGGTCGAGTGTGCTAACACAATTGGTCTTGAGCCTGTATGGGAAAACCGCTCCGCGATTGTTGCTGAATGCGAGAGAAGAGATTTTAGATGGTTAAATAGTGGCATAAAGCCAGATATCCACTATATTGAGAATTACGGAGAGAAAAATGAGGTAGTTAGGGATTATAAATTTGCGCGGCATAAAGTGGCTCCACATGAGTACATAACTGCTCAAAGAATGAGACAACTTGGTCTTACAGTTGATTTCTTCAAGGATCATTATTCGGTTGATTTGCCTAATGGGAGAACGATAACTATCGGTAGATGCGACATGACTCGTGGCTATGAACTAAAAGCTCCCAAGGAATCAGCTTCACCAAAAAATATCATAGAAAATTCAATTGTAAACTCTATGGATAAGGAAGGCATAACTAGACTTATAGTTGATATCACGGACAATCACCAGGTAAGCTATGACGATGTCATACAGGCTGGAATTGATTACTGCAAAGAACATTCCATAAAGTTCACCGTGTCTGTTCTTAGTGGCAAAAGACTGAGAAACGTCAATTAAAAATACCCGCGCAAATCCACATCAAGTAGAATCGGGCGGGTATCTCTGTCAATTATTATACCAAATTTCGTTGGCTGTAATCACTGAATAAGACATATTGTAAAAAATGCACCTGCTCTCACAGGTGCATTTCATTCACCAACAAACCCGACTCAGTCCAGCCGTTGGCTCGTCCTTTAATTGAATTATGCCCAATTTTGTTGATTTAAGCCACTGAAAAGTGGCTTTTTTCATATACGCAACCGTTGCGGAAAAGCGGTGACTACCTCGTGGCAAGGGTAATGCCACTCGTAAACGTCCGAGCGGACGGAACCTGTTGAAAGGAAAGAAATGGATTTGAAGGAACCTGTAACCACTCAAGAGCAGCTCGACAAGATTGTGAAGGACAGGCTTGAAAGAGAGCGTGAGAAAGTACGCTCTGAGTTCTCTGATTATGATGACTTGAAAGCCAAGGCTGAAAAGCTTGACGAACTCGAAAAGAGTGGCTCCGAGGAGCTGAAAAAGGCACTCGCTGAGGTTGATAACCTTAAAGGTGAACTGCAGACACGTG
>CALHQT010000152.1:0-3878 GCA_938038135.1 uncultured Atopobium sp. | reverse complement strand
GTTATGGAAATGACTCCTGAGGTCGATGAAGGCAAGGTTAACCTGGTTCGCGTTAGTGGTTACGAGTCAGGAGAAGAGTCCTGGGCTTGGGTCACACCATCTGGCGAGAAAACCCCTCTTGCTGGAGACGTTCGCTTTGATGACGTGACCTTTGGATACGACGATGATCAGACGGTTCTTGCAAACCTCACCCTGTTTGCAAAACCTGGCCAGAAGATTGCGTTTGTCGGCTCAACCGGTGCTGGTAAAACAACTATTACCAACCTCATTAACCGCTTCTATGATGTTCGTAGCGGAACTATCACCTACGACGGCATTCCAATCAATGACATCAAGAAATCTGCACTGCGATCTTCGCTTGGCATTGTTCTGCAGGATACGCATCTGTTCACAGGTACCATTGCGGACAATATTCGTTTTGGTAAGTTAGATGCTACTGATGACGAGGTTATTGCTGCAGCAAGGATTGCAAACGCGGATAAGTTTATTCGTCGTATGCCTCGAGGCTACAATACCGTACTTACCTCTGATGGTGCTAACCTTTCCCAAGGTCAGCGACAGCTTTTGGCAATTGCACGCGCTGCTATTGCTGATCCTCCCGTACTTATTTTGGATGAGGCAACTTCCAGTATTGATACGCGCACCGAGGCACTTATCGAGAAGGGCATGGATGCCCTAATGGCAGGTCGTACTGTCTTTGTGATTGCCCATAGGCTGTCTACGGTTCGCAACTCTGATGCCATCATGGTTCTGGAACATGGTCGCATTATTGAGCGCGGTACTCACGATGAGCTTATTGCGAAGCATGGAGAGTATTACCAGCTGTATACAGGCTCGCGCGAGCTGGAGTAGGTGCGTTTATTGTGATTGAAGCTTTAGCAGTTGCTCTTGGTGGGGCACTTGGTAGTTTAGGTCGCTGGCAGTTGGGAGTCCTCTTTAAACAGTGGATTCCTAACCTGCCAGTTGGTACGTTTGCTGCAAATGTTGTTGCAGGTTTGATTATTGGCTTTGTAACAGGACTTGATCTTGCAAGTCCACTTCAGCCACAGGTAAAGCTATTCTTAGCCGTGGGCCTTTGTGGAGGACTTTCGACCTTCTCGACCTTTTCAAATGAAACACTTACCTTTATTCAAGCAGGTAATTGGACTGCTGCAGGTGTGAACATTGCAGTTAATGTTATAACGTGCCTGGTTGCTGTGTTTATTGGGTTGAAATTATCAGCTGTAGTGTCGTAAAACAATCAATTCAAACGTCTAAATTAAAAGCTAGATATCCTTCTGTTGAATACCTAGCTATTTAATTTGCTTTTTAAATACCGCCGTTGCGCTTTATTTTGTCATCTTAGGTAGTACAAAGAGCACGATTCCCATGGTAACAAGAGGAATACAAGCTACGCATACAAGCACAAAGAGTGCGTTTTGAGCTCCTGCGAGGGTGCTCGTAGCCAAGTTTGTAGCTCCAAGCTGAGAAGCCGCTACTACACCAGAAATAACGCTGGTGCCCATAGCGCCAAAGAGCTGCTGCATTGTGTTAATAACAGCATTTCCATCTGCCTTGCGGTCTTCTGGCAGATGTCCCAAAGCTACCGTAAAATTGTTTCCCATCTGAAGCGCCTGGCCAATGGCAAAGATGGCAAAAATATACGTAATCATTTCTACGGTAAGCACGTGAACAAAGAGCAGTAAAAGGAGCATGCTGGTAAGGCAGCAAAGAATGCCTGTAACAATAGGCTTTTTAGCTCCTAGCTTGTCTAAAATCTGACCAGAAATTGGTGCCATAACTGCGCCAATAGCACATCCTGGAAGCATCTGAGCTCCTGCTGCGGTAGCGCCTGCACCCAGTACCAGCTGGGAGAAGTTAGGCAAAAGATATGACTGACCAAGAATAATAAATTGCAGAGCAACAATAGCAAAGAGCGAGAGCACAAAGCCCTTCTCGCTAAATACCTCAAGGTTAATGATAGGAATTTTTGGAGATGCTTCAGATGGCTCCTGGTGTTTAAAGGAGTTCTCGTGACGCACAAAGAGCGCAAGCGAGCCCACAAAAATCACCATTGCGAGCAAAACAGGAATGCTAAGCAGGCCAAACGCGCTGGACTCGTCAATGACAAAGATGAGCGCAATAAAACTTACGGTAAGCAGCAGCCAGCCAAAGACATCAAAAGAGATAACTTCAGTCTCATGGCTCTGTTGGATTGAACTAATTCCCAGTACAAACGCCACAATCAAGAAGGGGAGAAGACCGGCAAAAATCATTCGCCAACCAAGATGTTCTGCAATCCAGCCACCAGCTGATGGTCCTACTGCAGGTGCAACGGCGGTAACAAGCATACCAATACCCATCATCACGCCCATGTTTTTAAGTGGAGCCTGCTCGGTGATGATGTTGAACATCAGAGGTAGCGCTAGACCGGTGCCAATGCCCTCTAAAATACGGCCAAGTAGCAATAACATAAACGTTGGGGCAGTAAATCCACAGAGAATACCGCTGATATAGAAGATCATGGCTACGGTAAAGATGCTTTTGGTTTTGAATCGCCTGTTTAAAAACGATGACATAGGCATGATGATGGCAAGAATCAAAAGATACGAAGTGGTCATCCACTGTACCGTTGAGGTGCCAATAGAGAATTCCTCCATCAACGTTGGAAACGTCACGTTCATGGCAGTTTCTACGACAACTCCCGAGAAGGACATAATTCCTGTTGCAATTACAGAAAGAACAAGTTTTGCGTTGAGCTCTCTTTTATACATACAATCCCTTCTTTTCTCGGCGGTACATCGTAACACTATTCAAAGTAGGTTTTAATACTATGGCGTATTCATCATGGTTCTATAAGTAGGCAAAAAAGAACGGGGTGGTTTAAAACCACCCCGTTCTGCTTAGCAATATTGCGTGTTGGCAAACAGCTTATTTAGCTTTGCCCTGGTTAGCAACAGCGTTAATCTTTGCCTCGATGACAGCTGGATCGCCAATATAGTGCTTGTCAACAATGTTCCAATCCTTGTCAAAGGTGTATGCGCAAGGAATGCCAGTTGGGATGTTAACCTCAAGAATCTCTTCTGGAGTGAGGTGCTCAAACTGCATAACAAGAGCGCGAAGGCTGTTGCCGTGTGCAGCAATAAGAACACGCTTACCTGCCTCAAGCTGTGGCTTGATCTCCTGCTCAAAGTAAGGCCATGCGCGTGCAATGGTGTCCTTCAGGCACTCGGTGTAAGGAAGATCCTCTGCTGGAACATCGCGGAACATTTCCTGAACGTGAGGATCGCGCTCGTCGCCTGGCTCAAGAGCTGGTGGCTGAACATCAAAGGAACGACGCCAAATCTTTACCTGCTCCTCGCCGTGCTCAGCAGCTGCATCAGCCTTGTTGAGGCCCTGAAGTGCACCATAGTGGCGCTCGTTCAGACGCCAGGTCTTATGAACAGGAAGCCAGTTACGGTCAAGCTCATCAAGAACATGATTCAGAGTGTGAATAGCACGCTTGAGCAGAGAGGTGTAGCAAACATCAAAGTCATAGCCAGCCTCTTTGAGAGCACGGCCGCCAGCTGCTGCCTCCTCGTGACCAGTCTCGGTAAGGTCAACGTCGGTCCAACCAGTGAACAGGTTGAGCTTGTTCCACTCAGACTCACCGTGGCGAACAATAACAAGGTGCATGTACTGATCTTCAGCCATTAGGCTTCCTTTCTACGCGTCAAACTTTGTGCACCATACGTGGTAAACACCAAGTTTTTGGCAATACTTTACATACAGGTGCAAGACAAAACGCTTGCGAATAATATTCTACCGCACACCGAAAAATACGTGCGAATCAATGTCTAAAAGATTTTGCATATCGCGCGCGCCAACTTTGAACTGCCTCCCATTTCTTGGACACGAGA
>CALHQT010000151.1:0-18436 GCA_938038135.1 uncultured Atopobium sp. | reverse complement strand
ACATATGGTCTTTTCAGAAATGATTAATTAAATCTCTGCATGATAAAAGTACTTATCGGTAAATGGTAGTTATTTAACCCATAAACGTTATAAACATTCTTTACTACCTATGAAATTTATAAAGTTTCTTAAAAGGTAAAGTCATACTATTTCTATTCTAAGTATGACATTAAGAAAATGAATTAATTTCTGAAATAAAACTTCAGGAAGATTTATAGGCTATTGATAATATCTCTGTCTTCATGTTGAATAAATAAATCCATCAACATTCACGAAAGAACGTTTTTTATAATTTATAAGTTATTCCAAATATTCTTTGTTTACTCTTTAATCGTTTTAACTTTAAAACCAAAATAGTAAATGTGTCCTAACCAAACAATAACAAGAACAATACTGCCAACAATAACGCCTTTCATAAGCATGGCAATCAGACCTACAGCCATGACCAAGGTTACTGTAACAAGGATGCGTGTTTTAGTCTTAACAGTCATCCCTTTTCCAGCTTTAAAATCAGCAAGATTATTTTGGTAAAACTTTGTATTAATAAGCCAATTATTGAGTCGGTCGGATGATTTTGCAAAGCAAAATGCAGCAAGTGCCAAAAATGGAACAGTTGGCAAAATGGGAAGCACTACACCAAGCACAGCAAGTGCCAAGCTTATACAACCTAGTGCCATAAAGGCAACGCGTTTAACTGACATAAATACTCCCTACTGCTTTTTGAGAGAGTTTACCATGTTTAACAAAATGCAGTAGGGATATTACTCGACATGAGCAATTCTTATATAAATTTATTTACTAGCAACACCTAGAAACGAGGCATTTGACCTCCGCCAAAGCCCATATTCTTCATCATAGACTCCATGGCACGACGACCTTTCTTTGTATTGCCGCCCTGAGTCATAGCCTTCATCTTGCCCATCATCTTATTCATCTCTCCCCACTGACGAATAAGCTGATTGACTTCCTGAACGCTACGACCAGAACCCATGGAAATACGACGACGACGCTGACCGTTAATAATCTTTGGACGTGCACGCTCTTCTTTAGTCATGGAATGAATGATAGCTTCAATCTTTCCCATAGAGCTATCATCCACACCACCCTGCTGGGCCATCATGCGGTCACCACCAGGTAGAGCGCCAATAAGCTTTGCAAGACCACCCATCTTGCGGATCTGATTCATCTGATTAAGCAGGTCATCCATAGTAAAGCCTTCGCGCAACATGCGCTCAGCATCTTCAACCTGCTTCTCATCTGCTGCCTGCTGGGCCTTCTCGACAATAGAGATAACGTCGCCCATGCCAAGGATGCGCTTGGCCATACGATCTGGGTGGAAAACCTCAAGTGAATCGGGTTTCTCGCCCATGGAAACAAACTTGATAGGCTTGCCGGTAACCTCACGTACGGAAAGTGCGCCACCACCACGAGCATCGCCATCAAGCTTGGACATGATAACGCCGTCAAAGTCTACGCGCTCGGCGAAGGTGCTGACAACATTGACGATATCCTGGCCGGTCATGGCATCGACAACCATAAGAATCTGATCTGGCTTGACGGCACGCTTGATAGCAACGGCCTCTTCCATCATTTCTTCGTCAATTTGAAGACGACCAGCGGTATCGACAATTACCAGGTCGTTGAGGTGGTCAACAGCTTCCTGGATAGCCTGAGACGCAATAGCAACGGCGTCTTTGCCATCACCACGATAGACTGGCACACCAATCTCTGAACCAAGTGTTTCAAGCTGATCTGCTGCTGCAGGACGGTGAACGTCGCAGGCGGCAAGCAGAGGATTCTTTCCCTGGGACTTAAGCAGGTAAGCAAGCTTTGCAGCTGCGGTTGTCTTACCGGAACCCTGAAGACCAACAAGCATAATGACGTTTGGAATGCGGTTCTGCGCCAGCGTAAGCTTGGACTCGGTTGAACCAAGCAGTGCCGTGAGCTCATCCAGAACAATGCGGACAACGTTCTGCGCTGGAGACAGAGAATCCAGCACGTCAGCGGTCATGCACTGCTCTTTACAGCGACCAACAAACTCTTTAACTACCTTGTAGTTAACGTCAGCCTCGAGAAGAGCCATGCGAATTTCTCGCATTGCTGAATTGATATCGTCCTCAGTGAGACGGCCCTTTCCGCGCAGAGCGGAAAATGTATTTTGCAGTCTATCTTGCAGGCTGTTAAACATTACTGAACTCCCTCACCAACAAGTGCTTCACAGAATGAACGAGCATCAAACGTCTGAAGATCATCAATTGACTCGCCCACACCAATACGATAAATAGGCAGGTTAAGCTGGTTAGAAATTGCCAGAGCAATTCCTCCCTTTGCGGTGCCATCAAGCTTGGTAACAATAAGACCGTCCAAAGACAGGGCGTCATTGAACTCTTTTGCCTGATTAAGGCCGTTTTGGCCAGTAGTTGCATCAATAACCAAGACAACACTTACGGGAATATCTCCTGCGCGCTTTCTGGTAACCGAAACAACTTTAGCAAGCTCACGCATCAGATCCGATGAGGTATGCAGACGACCGGCAGTATCAATAAGCACCAGCTCAGTGCCTTGTTTTTCTGCCGTTTCAACAACCTCAAAACAAACGCTTGCAGGGTCAGCGCCACGCTCTTTGGTTACTACCTCAATACCAGAGCGCTCTCCCCATACCTGCAGCTGCTCAATTGCAGCCGCACGGAAGGTGTCAGCACCGCCAATCAAAGTCTTAACGCCATTAGCATGTGCACGACCAGCAATCTTACCAACAGTGGTAGTTTTACCAGCACCGTTAATGCCTACAAACAAAACAATAGAGGGCGTATCCGTAAAAGGATCTCTTTCTGCAACAGGAAACTCTGCCGTAAGGCGCTCTACAAGAGCGCGGCGTAGCTGATCGGAGCGCATAAGGTTTTCTCGCGCAGCACGTTCACGCAGGTCATCGGTGACACGCATAGCCACCTCAGCGCCCATGTCTCCCATAACAAGCGTGTCCTCAAGGTCATCCCAAAAATCTTCGGTGACCTCGCCGCCCATATAAAAGATTTCGCTTAAAGTCTCACGAGAACGCTCAAGACCGCGGCGAAGATTGTCCATAAAGCCCATTAGATATCAACTACCTTTCCGGTTGTCTTATCAAGCCTCTGAGAGACAACGTGGCTGACACCATCTGCCTGCATAGATACACCGTACAGAACATCAGCCTGCTCCATGGTGCGCCTCTGGTGAGAAATTACAATCAGCTGAGTAGTCTCTTTGAGCTGCTCAATGGCATCAAGCAGCTTGGAGAGGTTGGCGTCGTCGAGCGCAGCCTCAACCTCATCAAAGACGTAGAACGGAACAGTACGCGTTCTGTATACAGCAAAGAGCAATGCCAGGGCGGTGAGGCTCTTCTCGCCACCTGACATGAGCATCATCTTGGTAATGCGCTTACCGCGCGGCTGAGCCACAATCTCAATGCCTGTCTCGGAGAGATGGTCTGGATCGGTGAGCTCAATGTGAGCATGACCTCCAGGGAACAGCATCGAGAAGATCTCGGAGAAGTTCTGGTTGACGCGGTCAAAAACAACAAGGAATCGACTACGCATCTTGCGGTCAATCGCCGAGATGATTTTCTTCAGCGAAGTTCGTGCAGCCTCTAAGTCAGCTACCTGCTCGTTAATGTAGTCAGCACGCTCTTTGAGTCGCTCATACTCATCCATAGCTACAGCGTTTACAGGACCCAGCGCCTCAAGCTGGCTCTTGAGCGACGCAGCAAGGCGTTCTGCCTGCTCTCTATCTTCTGGCTCAGGAAGCGTCAATGCCTCGTCCAATGAGGCGCCCGTAGCAAGAATGGCCTCGATGGCGTTTTGAACCTGAACCTCAAGCTTGCCAATCTCAACGCTAATCTGGTTAGCGGCGTCTTTCTCTTTTTCTACCGCAAGCGCAGCTTCAGAAGCAGCGTCTTTTGCCTCAGAGATGGTCGCTCGAAGCGTCTCGGAGTCTGCCTCCGCCAACGACGCGCGATCCTTGAGCCTAGACGCCCACTCAAGCGCCTTCTGGTGCAGAGCATCGTAGCGTTTGTACAGCGGGTCTACGCGCAGCCTAATTACTTCAAGCGCGTGCGTTGCCTGTTTAGCAGCAGCAAGCTGCTCATCCAGCTGAGACAGACGCCTCTCAAGCTCTGCCTGGCGAGAAGCCATGCTCGTTGCGCGCTCTTTTGCAACAGTAAGGTCCGTCTTTGCATCCGAAAGCTCTCGGTTGGCCCTACCCTGCGCGCGAATGGCATCCTCATGCTGATCCTGCAGCTCTTTGAGTTCCAAAGCTAGCGACTCCATGCGAGTCTTAGCCTCTTCTGCCGCACGCTTGTGCTCATCAATGTGCGCACGAGCCTCTTGAGCGCGCTCTTTGGCCTGCTCTCGAGAAGCGCTGACCTGCTTCAACTCAGCCTGAGAAGACGCAACCTGTCCCTCAAGACGGCCTCGCTCCGCAGCAATAGATGTAAGCTCACCGTTGAGGCGAGCAACCTCACCCTTGGACTGCGCGCTTTTCTCGCGAACTAAAGCTAGCTCATTCTCGCAGTTGGTAACTGCAGAGCGCGCGGCCTCAAGATGGCGTTTGAGGGAAGGAAGCGCACCCTCAAGCTCACGGATGCGACGCTTACGCTCAAGAGAGCCGTCCTCAGCCTGAGATGCGTGTCCCAGGACCAGACGACCGTCTGGATAGAGCAACGTGCCGTCAGGAAGCGCATAAAGCCCACGAGGCTCATCTTTGCGAGCAGCGTAGGCATCGTCAAGACTCTGAGCAACAAAAACGTGACCAAAAAGCGCCTGCACAAGAGCTTCGGCACCCTTCTGAGCAGATACGTGCTCAAGCAAAGACGTTGTATGTGCAGGCGCAGCAAGAGCTGGAGTTGCGTCAGAAAGAGCAACCAACGTAGCCTTGCCGTCCTCAGAAAGCGTCTGAACGCGCTCAAAGAGGGTCTGAATGTTTTGCTGCTTGTCTACAACAAGCGCGGAAAGATCTTCTCCCAAAAGCTGCTCAACAAGAGCCTCAAACTCTGGCTGAACCTCAAGATAATCAGCAAGTCTGCCAGAAACAAGAGAAGCGGTTGCTGCATCCGCAACAAGCTTTTCTGCCAGAGGACTTCCCTTTTGGACTTCCACATCAAGCGCACGAAGTGCCTCAAGCGTAGCTTCACTGCTTGAGAGCTCCTGGCGAGCAGTACGCTCTGCCTCGCGAGCCGCCTCAAGTGCAGAAGCACGCTCAGAAATCTCAGCGACAAACGCCTCGGACTCCTGACGAGCTTTTTCAAGAGCCGCCGTGAGCTCTGCTTCTTTAGCACCACTATCTTCTAGAGCAGCACGAGCAATCTCAAGCGCTTCCGTAATCTGAGTCAACCTAGACTCAAACATCTGGTCTTCTACCTGCGCATGAGCAATCTGCTCTTCAAGCTTTACATACGCAAGCGTTTCTTTATCAGCGGTATTGCGCGCACTTCGCTCTGACGCGGTGCAGTCAGAAATCTTTACATCAAGAGCACGACGCTCGGCAATTGCCTGGTTAGCCGCCTCTTGAAGCGCATTCACGCTCTCCGTCAGATCCGCAACCTTTGCACGAATTGTTGCCAGCTGACCAGAAAGCTCTTCATTCTCTTTTGCGGCGTCAGCCTTCTGCTTATCCATCACAGAAAGCTGCATACGCGTGTCAGAAAGGCGAGAAACCATGTTCTTGCCCTTCTCCTCCAAAAGACGCATGTCAGATCCCATACGACCAAGAATCTCTTGCATGCGACGGCGCTGCTCACCCAAGTCTCCAACAAAGAGACCCTTTTGCTCAAGAAGTGACTGGAGCTTTTCAAGCTCACGGTTTTTCTCGCCCGCACGATATTGTGCAAGCTCAATAGCAGCCTCTGCCTCTTTAGCGCGTGCCTCCAACTTGCCATGCGTAAACTGCAGCTGACGAAGGTCATCAACCGCAAGCTGAACCGTCAAATCTTTGAGCTGAGCAGACAGATCTTTAGCGCGAGAAGCCTTGTCTACCTGCCTCTCAAGCGGTTTAAGCTGGCGGGTAATCTCGCGAGAAACCACTTTGGCTCGCGTGAGATTCTCATCCATGGAAGAAATCTTGCGCTCCGCACGCTCTTTGCGGCGGCGATGCTTAGAGATATCTGCCGCCTCTTCAATGAGCTCACGGCGCTGTTCAGGACGGCTAGACAAAATGGAATCGAGTTTGCCCTGAGAAATAATGGAGTGGGTATCTTTGCCCAGACCAGAGTCATGCAAAATGTCCTGGATATCCATGAGTCTTGAAGGAGCACCGTTAATCAGGTACTCAGACTCTCCAGAGCGATACATGCGCCTGGTGATGCCAATTTCAGAGAAATCAATAGGAATGGTGTGGTCGGAGTTATCCAGAACCAGCGTTACCTCAGCAACGCCCACCGCTCCCCTTGCTGATGAGCCAGAGAAGATGACGTCTTCCATAGCCTGGCCACGGAGCATCTTTGCGCTCTGCTCGCCTAATACCCAGAGAATTGCGTCAGAGACATTGGACTTACCCGAGCCGTTAGGACCAACGACAACGGTAAGACCGGGGTCAAAAACCATCTGAGTTTTATCAGCGAATGACTTAAAACCCTTAAGTGTCAGCGATTTTAGATACACGGGTACAGGGTACCTTTCTACCTTAGGTGCATTTCTGCATCAGCATCAAGCGGAGCGTCATCCACACCAAGACGTACCAGTGCGTCTTGAGCGGCTTCTGACTCTGCGGCTTTCTTTGATGGTCCCTGTCCACGACCCACCTTAAGGCCGTCGACAAATACCACAGCGGTAAACGTTGGTGTGTGAGCAGGTCCACTCTCGCCAATAAGCTTATATTCAGGAGTAGCCTTGCCTTTAGCCTGTACCGCTTCTTGCAAACGAGATTTAGGGCTTACCGAACGAACTGCCAGCGCTGGAGAAATGTGAGGTCCAAGCGTACGAATAACAAAATCGTGCGTTGGATCAAAACCCGCATCAAGGTAGAGCGCGCCAACAATGGACTCGTAGACGTTCTCCAGAGCAGACTTCATGCCACGCTTTCCCGTGCCCTTCTCGGAAATTCCCATAACAATTAAGGGAGAAATTCCTAGAGCATCAGAGACAATGGAAAGCGTGTGGCCGGATACTAGAGAGATTTTCAACCTAGTAAGCTGGCCTTCATCCATATCTGGATAACGCTCAAACAGCTCCGTTGCAATAATGGCACCAAGAATTGAGTCACCCAGAAACTCCAGGCGCTCATACGAAGCAGAAACAGGCTTGCCCTCCACCGCCGAAGGGTGTGTGAGGGCAGCCTCGATAAGTTCTTTATTGGTAAATGTGTGACCGCAAATAGCTTCTGCAGCAGCTACTCGTTCGTGCAATTTCACGTATAAAACCTACTTAAGCAGCAAGAATAGCATCTACTGCGTCACCAACGGTAGCAATCTCATCGATGTTTTCTGCATCAAAGGTCATATCAAACTCTTGCTCAAGGTCTGTGACAAGCTGCAAAAGATCAAATGAGTCTGCACCAAGATCTTTAAATGAGGTACCCTCTGTGAGCTCAACGGAATCGTCAAGGTCCAGTGTCTCTCTAACAACGTCAATTACCTTTTCAAGTGTTTCTGTGCGATCCATACATCCTCCTTGCACACAACAATGACGCTATTAATTTTACCCCGTGAGGGACGTCTGTATGATGACATTACTAAAGCTGAAACAAACAATCTTAAAAAAGTAAAGCCCACAGAATTGTCCATGGGCTCCACCATAACTTATAAAAGTTTTATGCTACAAGCGCTTTTACTACAGCTGAATTGACGAGGAGATTTTCTCGATAAGGTTGGCACGCACTGCATTTGCTGCAGAAAGTGTTCCTGCGCACACAGCAGAAGAGCTGGTAGCACCATGTCCTTTAAGTACAGGTGCAGAAACACCTAGCAAGAAGGCGCCACCAACAGAATCTCCTGAAAGTTCCGCTGCTGTAGCCTTCAGAGCATCCTTCAAAAGAAGTGCACCAAACGCAGCCTTCTTGGAGGAATTAATTGCGTCTTTGAGGCTAGACATAATAAATTTGCCCGTGCTCTCAATGGATTTTAAGGCCACATTTCCTGTAAAGCCGTCTGTCACAATAACATCAAAGCGGCTTCCTAAAATATCAGTTCCCTCAGCATTTCCACCAAAATTAATAGCCGCTTCTGTAAGAGCTGCGTGATATGAAAGAGCAAGCTCAGAACCCTTGGTCTCTTCAGAACCATTGCAGAGAAGTCCTATGGTTGGGTTTTCAATTCCGAGCGACGCATTGGCAAAAGCCTTGCCCATTTGCGCAAATTGCACCAAAACTTCTGGACGCACATCAGCGTTAGCACCAGTATCCAAAAAGACTGTTTTATGGCCACCAAGTCCAGGAAGAATCAGGGTAAGTGCAGGGCGCTTTACGCCCTTGATGCGACCAATACCAAAGGTAGCTGCAGTAAGCACTGCTCCTGTAGAACCTGCCGAAAAAAGACCGTCAGCCTCTCCAGCCTTGACTGCCTGGGCAGCCCTTACAATACTGGCGTCTTTCTTCTGTCTAACCGCATTGGCGGGGTGTTCGCTCATGGCAATAACTTCAGTGGTTACCAAAGCCTTTGCGCGCTCATGCTTGCTTGCAAAAGGAGTAACAAACTCATCAGCTCCAGCGAGAAGAACCTCTAGCTCTTTGTCCTTCTCAAGAGCCATACGAACTCCCTCAAGAACAACCTCAGGGCTTTGGTCAGATCCCATAACGTCTACACAAATAACGGGCATGATAACTCCTTAGTGCTATAAAAAAGAAGGCTGGCCCCTAAAGAACCAGCCTTCTTGGCCATACGATGTATGAGTGTTACTCAGTAACAACAACCTCACGGTCCTTGTAGAAGCCACAGTTAGGGCATACGTGGTGAGGAAGCTTTGGAGCGCCGCACTGTGGGCATACAGAGCGAGCTGCTGCGTTAAGCTTGCTGTTTGCCGAACGACGGGTGTGGGTTGCGCCGCGGCCCTTCTTTTGTTTAGGTACTGCCATCTTAAACCTCTTTTGCTCTTGCTAGCGCCCCTAAAACATATGAGGGCGCGACCCATTCACATAATGCGTTGGATACTATACCACGTACTGACACATTTTGTACGTAGATACAGCATTTCTTCACCATTTAGGAGAAGAAATTTTATTTTACTCTTCCGAATCCGGCTCAATCACAAGATTTTTGAGAGCCGCAAACGGGTTTGAAGCAAGTTTTTCTTCTTCTCGCTTCTGCTCAATCTGAGCTGCATGACCGCAATCCTCTTCATTCAGATTGCAACCGCATACTGGGCAAAGTCCCTTGCAGTCGGACTTGCACAGTACAACATAAGGCGTCTCCATAACAAGCGAAGGCAAAAGAGCCTCTGCAAGATCGATGGTTTTATCGGCATTTACTAAAACGTAATCTGCCTCATCTTCATCATCTGCAGAAATTACAGGCTCTTCAAAGAGATAATACTCATCTACCTCTGCGTTTAAAGAGAGATGTGCGTCCTCAAGACAACGGTCACACGTACCAACTGCGTCAGCACGAAGCATTCCGGTAACCAAAATGCCCTCACCCGCGTTGGTAAGCACTAGATCAAAATCAATTCCCATAGGAAGAGAAAATTCATGCTCCCCTAGCTCATACGAGTCTTCATTAAGATGACCCGCATAAGACACGGTATCGCCTGCATTTGCAAGACGATCATCTAGTGCATAAAGAACTGGTTGCATTGGAATTACCAGGCAACGTTATTGCTGGTGTTACGAGGACCAGAGTTCTCATCAAGTGTCTGACGAACACGAGAGACTGAATTTGTCAGGCTCTTGAGGTTCTCCTCAAGGTGAGCAAGAACGGTATCTGCATACTCCTCAGCGTTGTAGCGAGTGTCACGCTCGTACTGCTCTGCCTGGTCACGAATGGCATCTGCCTGCTGCTGAGCAAGGCGGACAACCTCCTGGTCACCAGCAAGAATCATAGCCTGCTGCTGTGCGTCAGCAATGATGGATTCTGCCTGAGCACGTGCGCGCTCAAGGGTCTCATCCTCTTCCTTGATGATGCGACGAGCGGTTGCAAACTCCTCTGGGAAAACACGACGAATCTCGTCAAGCAGCTCGTAGAAGTCCTGGGCATCAATAATCTTCTTGTTACCGCCATCCATAAAAGGTGACTTAGCCTCAGTTACCATCTGCTCAATCTCAGATACAAGGCTCTCAATTTCCTCGCCTGGCTGCATCCAGGGCTCCTTTCAATCCAATACATAAGCTGTGTTATATGCACGTATAGCCCCTATGAGCACGACGCATAAAACACCTTTTTAAGAATGTTAGCAGAATATAATGAAAATGCAGGGCAAATATACTTAATTACCGCAATTATGCAGAGCTTCAAGCTTTTTAATGACGTTCTTTGGTACCAAAAATGATACATCTGCGCCCATAGCTGAAATTTCTCTCACAATTGAGGAAGAAATATAGCCATACTCTGGACTGGACATAACAAAGACGCTCTCCAGCTCAGGAGCCATATGAGCGTTAAGGTCTGCCTGTTGCAGCTCATACTCAAAGTCTGTCATAGCCCTCAGGCCTTTAACAACACCACCTGCGCCGCGAGCATTGCAGAAATCAACCAGAAGACCTTCCATAGGCTCTACAGAAACGTCCACAAGACCTTCATCTACAAGGGCATCTTTGAGCATCTGTACGCGCTCTTCAAGAGAAAACGTAGTTCCCGTGCCGTGTTTGCGCTTTGAAGCCGCAACAGCTACCGTAACATTTTCAAAAAGACGAGAAGCTCGTTTGATTACATCAAGGTGTCCGTTTGTGACGGGATCAAAAGTACCTGGTACAACTACGTGAGTGATGCTGTTCAACGTATCTCCTATCCCTCACAACGAACAAGTACATCAACTTGAGCAATACCATAACGCTTACTCTTAGAAAGCTCAAAGTTATCAAGAGAAACTGAATCAGATTTATGGCTATGCTCATAGACTACTACAGCATCTTTTGTCAGACTTCCCGCCTGAGTCAAGTCTTTGAGCAGCTTGGATACTACCTCTGCCTCAACCGCATAAGGAGGATCCAAAAATACCACATCAAAAGGACTTCCAAACAGCTGGGATGACTCAGCTAAGCGAGCTGTATCACCACAGATAACACTCATCTCAGAGGTGCTTACGCCAAGAGATTTAGCCGTACGCTTAATGCGATCACACGTCTTTCTATCTTTATCAACAAAAGCAGCGTATAGCGCTCCTCTAGAAAGAAGCTCAAAACCCATAGCACCTGAACCTGCAAAAGCATCAAGTACTCTGGACTCACTGAGGTCAAGACCGCGAGAAGCCAAGATGGAGCTTGCAATGGCCTCGCGCGTACGATCAGTGGTTGGCCGCGTAGTCCCCTTGCCGTCAGGGGCCTCAATTGCACGACCTTTCCATTTTCCGCCAACAATCCTCATGGGTTTCTCGCCACCAAACCTATCTTGTACTGCAGTTTACCTGCAGGTTATTACTTATAGCCAAGCTCTTCAAAGTAGATACCAAAGCGATCTTTTGCCTCAATTCCCAGCGTAGCATAGGCATCGCTGGTAAGATTTGGGTCTTGAGCAGTAATTGCTAGCGCATCAGCGTGGGCAGCCTCAATCAGGTCCGCATCCGCATAAAGATCAGAAATCTTGAGCGTGGTGCCGCCTGACTGACGGTATCCCAGGGTCTCTCCCTCGTGTCTGAGCTCAAGATCAAGCTCTGCCAGGCGCGCGCCGTCGGAGGTTTGCTCAAGGGCGGCTAAGCGCTTTCTTGCGGTAGAGCCTCGCTTGGCGTTACTGACAAGATAGACAGTTCCTGGGAAGTCTCCTCGACCAACACGGCCTCTGAGCTGGTGCAGCGTGGCCAAACCAAAACGGTCAGCATTAAAGACAATCATGACCGTAGCGTTAGGAACGTCAACGCCAACCTCAATGACGGTTGTAGAGACCAGAATCTGCGTCTTATTTGCGCGGAACTTTTCCATTACCTGATCTTTTTGTGTCTCAGGCAATCTACCCGTCAAAAGATCGCAGGTAAAGTCTTTAAAAACGGTCTTTGAGAGCTCCTCATATACACGGGTGGCGCTGTAGAGCTTGCCATTTGTACGAGCGGCCTCAGGAACATCTTCAAGCTCTTCTTCAGAATCGCTTGGGTCAATTAAAGGACAGACCAAATACGCCTGATGACCCGCTTGAACAGCTTCGGCGACAGCAGCATATGCTTGGTCAAGGTTTTCTGGCACACACAACTTGGTGGTAACGCCAGCGCCTGCCTTTGGTCTTTTGGTAATGCGAGACGTATCAACGTCTCCGTACAAAGAAAGTGCCAGCGTACGCGGAATAGGCGTTGCACTCATGGCGAGAAGATCTACGCCTTGTCCTTTTTTGCGCAACGCTGTTCTTTGATCAACGCCAAAACGATGCTGCTCGTCTACAACAGCAAGGGTGAGCTGCTTAAATACCACACGGTCAGAGAGAAGCGCCGTAGTACCAAAGACAACGGACAAAGAACCGTCGGCTAGGCAAAGTTCAATCTGTTGCCTCTCTTCTTCTGAAGTAGAGCCCGTAATAAGAGCCCACGTAATTCCCGCAAGCGAAAGCAAAGGACCGATTTTTTGAGCGTACTGCTGAGCAAGAACTGAGGTAGGAGCCATCACAGCTGCCTGAGTTGAAGAATCTGCTGCTGCAGCCAAGGCAACGGCAGCAACGGCTGTTTTACCAGTACCAACATCACCCAAAAGCAAGCGATTCATAATACGTGGTGCTGCCATATCTGAAAGAATCTCTTGCGCTGCGTGATTTTGCTCGTCAGTCAGAGCAAAGGGCAAAGCCTCAATCAGAGCCTTAACTTTAGGTCCATCTATAACGTGCTCAAAAGGCTTATGACCTGCAAGTTCAAGGTTTCTCCTGGCCAGAAGAGCGAGCTGCAAACTTAGGAGCTCATCAAAGGCAAGACGGCGACGAGCCTGTTCAGCTGCGTCCAAACTGGAGGGAAAATGAACCTCACGAAGCGCCGATGAGAGCGACATGAGGTGGTGTTTGGTGACAAGCTCTGAAGGCAGCCAATCACACACGCTTCCCATGTCCGCCAAAGCCGCTGACAAAATGCGACGCATCCATGCAGGACTCACGCCCTCGGTAGCTGGGTGAACAGGAAGAATTGCCGCTTTTGAAGGCACTTCTTTAGAGCGTGTCTCATCGTTTGCGTCGGTCTTTGCTGCGCTCAGAACTTCGTAGAATGGCGACTTCATCTGGCGGTAGCCATAGGCAAAGAGCACCTTGCCACTCAGCGCCACTTCATCGTCAACGTGGATTTGCTCAGCTATCCAAGGCTGCCTAAAAAACGAAGCCGTGAGCACGCCCGTATCATCCAGAACCTCAATCTCAACAATGACCATTTTAGGACGTGGACGCTTAGTCTTTACCGAAGCAACGCGGCCCGTGATAGTAGCGTCCTCACCTATCTGCGCAAAAGCAATCTGCACGCGGTGAGAAAAATCGAGGTAGCGGTGAGGAACATTGAGCAAAAGGTCTCGAACGCGCAGAATGCCGAGACGCTCAAGCGCCTCGGCACGATTTGCATTGACATACCTTAACCTGGTCACACTATCAACAAGTGAGCAGGTATGTGCTACTCGCTCTGATGCGGGAGCGATGCTTACCTTGGACTCAGACATTTCCTACTCAATAGAGAAGATGACTGGATAGAGTGGCTGCTCGCCGCGCTGAGCATCGACCTCAAGGTCTGGGTAGGCGTCCTCGATCTTGCTGGCGAGAAGTTCGAGCTGCTCGTCAGAGAAGTCTTCACCTGCAAGAATGGTGAGGTTGTCGCCCTCTTCCTCCTCTTGCATCTTAGCGATAAGGTCAAGCGTGACCTTCATGACATCAGAGCCGACAACATCAATGGAGCCGCCCTGAATACCCATAACATCGCCATCGTGGATAGGAGTGCCGTCAGCTGCAGCAGAATCACGGACTGCACTGGTTACCTCGCCGTAGCGAACGCCAGAGATAGCGTCAGTCATCTCTTCTACAAGCTCTTCAAATGGAACGCCATCTGCAACAACAAACATTGCAGCAAATGCCTGAAGAACAGACTTGGTTGGAATAACGGCAACCTTAACATCCTCACATGCGCTTGCAGCAGCCTCTGCTGCCATACGAATGTTGGAGTTATTTGGCATAACAATGACCTGGTCTGCATTGGCCTCTTCAATTGCAGCAAGAATATCTGCAGTTGAAGGGTTCATAGTCTGACCACCAGAAACAACAACGTCAACACCAAGAGACTTCAAGATTGATGCAGCACCAGAACCAGCGGTTACGGCAACAAAGCCAAGCTCCTTTTTAGGTGCTGCGGCAGCCTTCTTATCTTCAGCAATTTTCTCGGTACGCTCCTTAGCCTCAAGGTCCATGTTGTGAATGAAGACCTCAAAAATCTGGCCGTACTGAAGCATGTACTCAAGAACCTTGTTAGGAGTATTTGAGTGAACGTGAATCTTGTAGTCTGGGTTTGCACCAACAAGAAGCTCGCAATCGCCCATAGTTGCCAAGAAGTTCAGAGCTGCTTCCTCATCAAAGTCTGGACTATCTGCCTTAAAGAGGAACTCATTACAGTAGCGATACTCAGAACCCTCCCAGTCATCGTTGAGCTCAATCTCAACCTTTGCGCTGGTAGCAGCCTTAGCGTCAGAAACAGAAACGGTTGTCTGGAAATCAGTAGTCTCAGTCTTGCCGGTAACAGCATTTACAAAGCCCTCGAGGAAGGTTGCAAAACCAAATGCACCGGAGTCAACAACGCCATTCTCTTTAAGAACAGGAAGAAGCTCAGGAGTGCGAGCAACGGACTCATATGCCTCAACAACCAGAGCGTCTAAGACCTCAACTGGGGTGAGCTGAGACTTCTCAAGGGAATCTGCCTTAGCAGAAACGTCTTTAAGGACGGTAAGAATAGTGCCCTCAACAGGCTTTCTAACAGCCTTAAAAGCAACCTCTTTACCGCGGCGGAATGCGTGAGCAATATCCTTTGGAGTTACTGCCTCAGGATTTTTAACGTCACACAGACCCTCGGCAATACCACGAAGAATCTGAGACGTAATAACACCAGAGTTACCACGAGCTCCCATCAAAGAACCGTGAGTGATTGCCTTTGCAATATCCTGCATGCTTGCATCTTGAGGAAGATCTTGAACCTCACGAACAACGGTGCCCAGGGTAAGGGACATGTTAGTGCCGGTGTCTCCATCTGGTACAGGGAAAACGTTGAGCTTGTTGATCTCTTCTGCTTTGTCTGCAACGGCAAGGGCTGCTACAGGGAAGCAGGTACGAATGACATTTGAAATCACGTTAGACCTCAGTTCCTACTCATTTAAAGCAAAAGCTTAGCGAGAATTACGCATGGCCTCGATATGTACAGTTACATCAACACATGAAAGCTCTGCAATTTGCTTAAGCAAAAACTTTACTGAGCTCTCAAGATTGTCGACAACAGACGCCATGTTAACGCCCTGCTCAACAACAATGTGAAGGTCAACCTGAACTCCCTTAGGAGTTGGGGTCACATCAATACCCTTACGAAGTCGGTACGTTGGAAGAAGACGAGCAACACCTGCTGCCTCATCAATCTCTGCCATGCCAACAACGCCATAACATTCCATAGCTGCATAGCCCGCCAGGTCAGCAAGGCAATCATTAGAAACTCTTAGTGTTCCGGGAACAGCGGTAGTCATTACATAACTCCTCTCGCAAGAACCAGGGTTAGTCATTGTTATTTAGTATACCGCAGAGCACATTTATTATTAAAGCGGCTTATATATACAAGTTGATAACCTTGCAATTGACAAATCTTTTTCTTGTTATTTAATCTTGGTGTAATAAATGAAAAACATTCAAAAGCTGTCTAAAAGCTATCTAATTGTGAATGTTATATTCATGCTTTGACAACACAATATATTGTGCTATATTTATTCGGCTATTTGGAAATTTTAGGCGCAGAGGGCGCCTATCCTATGGAGGTCTTACTCATGTCGAAGGTCTGTGATTTCTGCGGTAAGCACGCCGTTGCCGGTCGCTCCATCTCCCACTCTCACCGTACTGTGGCCCGCACCTTTAAGCCAAACATCCAGCGTGTTACTGTCGTTGTCGATGGCCAGCGCAAGAAGATGAATGTTTGCTCCCGTTGCCTCAAGTCCGGCAAGATTGCTCGCAACTAAGCAACTCAGCTCGTCTTACCTCAAATTTAAAAAGGTCGCTTCGGCGACCTTTTTTCTTAGCTTGATTAACTGACAGAAATATCTAATACTGTCTGCTGGACTTACAGTCGCTCGTTGGGGCTTTGTTATGCAACCGTGACCCCAATGCAACCCGATGATCGTCTTAGTTCCAAAGCTGCACCAAAAGACAGCCCTTCTCGCACCTTACCCAAGCATTGTCGGCTTCAACAATATTTGAAATACCATCGTCTCCAAGCAGTGTAAATTTCTCGTGATTAAGATTCCACCTCATGCCAGTCTCAGAAACCTCACATTCCTCTGACAGCGCAACAAGAGAAATCTTTTTACCCGCATCAGTTGCACTCAGCTGCCACGAATCAACTTGACCCGCAGCTAAAAAGCGCATCTCAAAGTCATTCTCGACAACTCGAACCGCCGCCTTGCCCGTCTTTGCCCACGTGGCGAGAAGACCAAGCACTACAAGCTGGTGATCAAGGTGTCCGCCAGATGTGGAGACAACCGTGAGAGAGAGCTTGCTATCTCTACGAATTGCCTCATATTCAGCTGATTTCAATGCTAGCGCCAGGTCGGTATCGTACTTGTCCGCATTAAACTTCATGCAAGGTACCTGCTGCTCTTTGAGCCAGGAGAGCGTTTTTGCAGAAGCTGAGTCAAAGTCTCCAAGCGCAAGCTGTGGAATTACTCCGGCGGCAAAGCACGCATCGGCACCGTGGTCAACTGCTATCAGGTAGTCAGCGCTTTGGGCGCAGGTAGAGAGCGTCGTGTTCGAGACAGCCTCTGGGGATCCGCCCACAATAAGGACCTCAAGGGGTTTCTCGCCAGAAGGAGCAGCAGCTAGAGGACGCTCGTAGTCACGAAGACGCAGAAGCGACATCTCACCATAGGTGTGGGCGAAGATGTTTGAGTGCTCACGCATAAAGACGGGGTCTCGGCCGTCGTGGTCGTTGTAGAGTGCCACCACGGGAAAGCCTGCATTTTGAGCCGTCTGAGCGCCAAATGGGGCGTCCTCAAAGACCCAGGTAGTTGCTTTATCGGTGCCAAGGCGACGGAGTGCCTCAAGGTATACATCAGGCTCAACCTTGTCCACTCCCCCAACATCTTCTGTTGAAACCACTGTTTTAAAGAGGTGCTCAATACCTTGAGCTGCCAGAGCTGCACGAACTTCTCTCACGGGAGTTGACGATGCAACAGCCATAGGAATACCCGCATCGTAAAGCTCCTGTAAGAACTCCTTTGCACCGGGAATGATTGAAACATGATGTTGGTACTGATCAGTTACGTACGCGCAGAACTCTTCATACAAAGCTTCCGCTGTAATAGGCAAATCCAGCTCATCAACGCAAATCTGACATCCACCAATGAGGGAAACAGCCTCTACGCGGTCAAAAATATCCGAATCAATAGTCTTGCCATATTTAGGAAGAACAGCGCCAAAAACGTTATGCCAAACGCGCATTGAATCAACAAGAGTTCCATCGCAATCAAAAATTGCACCGGTCACCTGCATAATGCCTCCGTAAACAAACTTATTAGTTGCAATCGTGAAATATCTACTCTAAGTAGGGTAAAGTATCTCACGTTTATAAATTGTTTTCATGGAGGAAGCATGGCACGTTATAGCTATCACTGCACACACTGCGACAATACCTTTGAAATTGAACGCCCTATGAGCCTGAAGATGGAAGCTCCTCAGTGCCCAAAATGTGGACATGAGACCGAGCGCGTGTACAACACCTCAACCATCGTCTTTAAGGGCACCGGTTTTTACAACACCGATAGCAAAGGCAAGTAATCCTGTGCCTTGAGCCTGAAGACGCTCTTTAAACGTCACTTATGAAGCTCTTGTTGGACAACACAACAAGAGCTTTTTATTTGCGTTTGAGCACCGCCATAAAGTGGGCGTCACAATCGGCGGAAGCAAAAGCCGTCTGTAAAAATCCCTCTGGCGTAATGCACGTGTCGAGAAACTCTTGCGCTTCTGGTGTTAAACATGCACGCGCGGGACACTCAAAAAGGCTTTGCACCTCAAACTGAGAGCCTTCTGGACTTGCAAGAAAATCATCTACAACCTGCTGATTCTCTGAATTTGAGAGTGAACACGTTGCGTAGACTAAAAAGCCACTCACCTCTACACGACTACTACAGCTTTGCAAGA
>CALHQT010000150.1:0-10927 GCA_938038135.1 uncultured Atopobium sp. | reverse complement strand
GCATAAAAAAGAAGGCCAAAACTGATTTGTTTTGGCCTTCCCTATTAAAATCAAATTTTAAGCCTTCACAATTGCTTCATGAATTAGTTGCAAAGCTTGTAAAACTGCAGCTTCTCGTACCTGTTCTCTATTACCAGAAAAATGTTTACAGACCGTATAGGTAAAGTTTTTGCTGTTAATGCCAAACCAAACTGTTCCAACTGGTTTACCAGGCTCTTCTCCTGTTGGACCAGCTATTCCGGTAACGGAAACTGCAATGTCAGAACCAATAACTCTTCTAACGCCTGAAGCCATCTGAGCAGCACAGGGTTCAGAAACAGCACCAAGGGACGGCTCTTCAAAAATATCCTTTGAGACACCCAATACCTTCTGCTTAATCTCAATGGTATAGCTTACAACAGAGCCCTTAAGTACGCTTGATGATCCAGAGATGGCTGTAAGAGCGCCTGCAACAAGTCCTCCCGTACAAGACTCGGCAGAAGCTATGGTAATACCTGATGCAAGGGCATCTGAAATAACACTTTGAGCTTCTGAAAGAACTTCTTCAGAGAACATGATCTTCCTTACTTTTAATAAGATTTGATACAAAAGCGGCGCCTCAGAGAGACGCCATCTTGTTAAACTTCAGCAATGTATTGCCAAGACTTTACAAAGTAGTCAATTCCTGACCAGGCCGTTAGAACTACTGCAACCCACATAGATGTGTTGAAGATAAAGAGCAAAACGTCCTGAATCATTCCACCGGGAATACTAGGCAAGAAGAGTAAACCGCAGATAGCAACCATAGTTGTTGCGGTCTTCCACTTACCCAAGTCAGAAGCTGCAATAACAACTCCCTTTGAAGCAACAACCATCCTCAGGCCCGATACCAAAAACTCTCGTGCAACAATCACTAAGAGCACCCAGGGAGAAACCATGTGCCACTCAAGGAGTACAAAAAGAGCTACAACAACAGCGAGTTTATCGGCAATTGGATCTAAGAACTTACCAAAAGTAGTAACTTCATTTCTACTGCGCGCAAGGTAGCCATCAAGCTTATCGGTCAAAGAAATGACAACATAGCCAATAAAGACAAGAAAGGCTCCGAGGTTAAAACCAGGTGTTGCTAGAGAATCGGCCAGAGATACGCCTAAAAGCTGCGCCAAGAGAAGCCAAAAGGGCACTAAGACCACTCGAGCGCAGGTAACAATATTTGCAGGTGTCCAAATTGTCTTTGATGACATGACCTATCCCCAACTAAACGGTTTTCTCGCCAGACTGTGTGTCTGTAGTGTCTACAATTTCGCCAATCATTTCATAGCAGAAAGAATCTACCAGGTCACAAAGGACAATATCTCCGACTGCGGCCTCTCCCTCTGCAATGTGAACCGCGCCATCGCAGTCAGGAGCCTGGAACCACGTATGGCCGATAAGCTCAGTGCCCTCGTCAGATTCTTCAATTCCGTCAATAATGACCTCGCAGCGCTCGCCAACGTGACGGGCAGTTGCCGCAAAGCCAAGCTGCTCTACAAGGTCAAGCAGGCGCTGAGTGCGCTCAATCTTTACCTCATCTGGAACCTGATCAGACATCTTTGCACCAAGAGTTCCCTCTTCTGGTGAATAGGTAAAGACGGATGTGTAATCAAACTCCTGCTCCTGAATGAAGTCGTAGAGCTCATCTGATTCATCATCAGTCTCACCTGGGAAGCCACACATTCCCGTAGTTCGAAGAACCATGCCAGGAATCTCTGTTCTGAGGCGATCAAAAAGCTCACGAAGCTCCTGTGTAGAGCCAGAACGACCCATACGCTTAAGAATGCGCTCGTTACAGTGCTGAATCGGAATATCAATGTAAGGCAGAACCTCAGGTGTATCGCGAATGGTGCTGATGAGCTCATCGGTCATACCTTCTGGCTGCAGATACAAAACGCGAATCCATCCCTTATAAGGACGAACTACCTCAGCAACCTGCTGCATAAGCTTGGCAAGCGTTGGCGTCTGACCATCTGCTGTATCAGGCATATCCGAGCCCCAGATACCGGTGTCCTGACCAATCAGAATGACCTCACGAACACCGCCTTCCATCAGCTCATGTACCTCTTGAAGAATCTCTTCAGCAGACCTTGAGTGATAGTGACCACGAATGTACGGAATGGCACAGAAAGCGCAGAATCTGTCACAGCCCTCAGAAATCTTTACAAATGCACTAGCGCCATCAATGGTGCGCAGCATTCCATGGGCAGCCACAATAGACTGCGTAGGCTCAGGGATATTCAGAACGTCTGCAACAACGCTGACAATGCCATCTTCTTGATCTGCCGGAACAAACGCAGCAACTTCAGGGAGCTGTTCGTTAAGCTCTGCGCCGTACCTGGAAGGAACGCAGCCACACATAATAATGGGCAACTTACGGACTCCCTCAGAAGCGCCTTCAGCAATCTCAAGCGTAGTCTCAATAGACTCCTCTGTTGCTGAAGCCAAGAATGAACAGGTATTGATAATTGCAATGTCTGCTGAGTCTGGATCTGCAACTTCACCAAAACCAGAGGCCAAAAGACGCGCACGCATGCGATCTGTATCAACCTCGTTTTTAGCGCATCCTAACGTGATGTATAGGACGTTGTAGCCCCTATCGATAGTTGTTGAACTGGAGGGGCTGGCCATAGTCTTTCTCCTTAAGGCTTGCAATCACAGACTGAAGAACATCGCGAGAAGCGCTAGAAACACGCAGCTTATCGCCCTCAACGGTTGCCTTAGCCTTAACTTTCATATCACGAATATCTTTAGCAATCTTCTTAGCAGTCTCCTGGTCAATTCCAGAAACAATTGAGCCAATCTGACGCACGGTAGAGCCTGCTGCAGGAATGGGGTCTCCCCAACGAATAGCAGTAAGATCAATTCCGCGCTTTACCAGCTTGGAGCCAAGAACATCCCTCACCTGAGAAGCAACAAAATCTGCAGGAGCCTCAATAGTGAACTTACCCTCTTTCTTAGAGAGCTCAAGTGTTGCACCAGAATCCTTAAGATCGTAGCGCTGAGTTAGCTCACGAGCTGCCTGCTGAAATGCATTATCAACTTCCATCATATCCACTTCAGACACAACGTCAAAGCTTGATTCTTTAGCCATTTCCCCTCCGTATATTCAGGGCGAGAAGAACTTCTCGCCCCATGGCGTTTAGTTATTGTTTGAATTGCTGTTGGAATTCTGGTTGTTAGTTGTGCCAGAAGTTCCACCGGTAGTACTTGTTGACGTGCTGTTTGTTTGAGTTCCAGAAGCATTTGTTCCGTTAGCGTCAGCAGGCTTAGTACCCTGAATGGTCAAGGTACCAATACCGGAAGCATTTGCATCAAATGGCTTAGCAGTACCATTAACGGTAACCGCAACAGCGCCAGGTGTACCTGCAAGAACGTTCATGGAATCAGTGACGGTGTATGTCTGAGACCATGGACCGGTAATGGCATCAGCCTCAACGCTCTTGCCGTCAACCGTAATCTCAACCCAGCTGGTCTGACCATCTGCAACAGTAACCACTACGGTAGTCTGCTTAGGAGTCTCTTCCTTCTTTGGCTCAGTTGTAGTGGTGCTCTTAGAAGCATCAGCTGAATCCTTCTTAGAGGTGTCTGTGTTGCTGTTTGTAGTAGTGGAATTCTTAGAAGAATCGGTTGTTGAGTTGTTAACGCTTACCGTTTTAGTTGTAGTAGGCGTAGTGCGAGCTGTCATGCAGGAACGAACACTGAACAGCAAAACAGCAGTAATGATTACAACAACAAGAGCAAATACGGTAGCAATGGTGCGGCCCGTATCAGAGAAATAATTCTGGAGTGCTCCCATAACGCCTGGTCTTTGAGGAGCACGGCGCTGTTGGGCAGCGGCGCCAGAAGGCTGACGACGGCGAACATTAGGCCTATCTACCTGCGCAATATTTCTAGAGCCACGACGGCCAGAAATAGTTGAGGCTCGCTCATAAGGATCAGTTACATTGTCATAGCGAAGGTCATCGGTGTAATCGCTTGGAGCAACAGTTCTTCTGGTTACATCGTCTTTGTAAGCTGGCATGCTAACGCCCGCAATACCTACACGTCTGCGCTGAACGCCACCACGTGTACGACTTGCCATAGTTTTTTGACGGGATGCTTCCTCAATACCAGCGTTATACGCATGACCTGTGGCGTAGCGAGAATACGAGTAGCCGCCAGCGTCCTCCTCAGATGCCTGAGCGCCCAGAGGCACGCCAGTTTGTCTGGAGCGAACACCAGAGGTAGTTGCAAAAGCACCCATATCGCCAGCTGGTCCTCCCGATGTGGGGAGAAGACCGTGGTACTGTACGTATGCCTTTGGCCTGCTACCAGATTCGTTTACGACGTCATAACCAGCAATACCACGGCCAGACTGGGTATCGCGCGTACGACGGCGCAGCTCATGAGAATAGGTGCCGTTTTCAAACTCGTAGCTCTCTTCCTGGAAGAGGTCAACGATCTCTCGTGGATTAAGTCCTAGATAGCGAGCATACGAAGAAAGCATGCCCTGAGCATAGCCGCTCTGAGGCATATTCTTAAAATCGCCTTCCTCAAAAGCAATAAGTGCCTGCTCTTTGAGGCGAAGAATCTTTGATGCTTGCGTGATAGAAAGTCCGAGTTGACGTCTACGTTCTACGAGCATCTCACTAAAACGAGGGCGTGGCATGCTTACTCTACCTCCCTATAGGCAGCGTCTTGAACTTTGAGCTCTTCAAGAGCTTCTTTATCAATAAGAACTTCTCGAGGCTTTGATCCGTTAGCAGGGCCAACAACACCCTTTGCCTCAAGCATATCCATAATTCTACCAGCACGAGCATACCCAACAGAGAGCGCTCTTTGCAAACTAGATGTAGAACCTAGCTGAGAATCCACAATAATGCGCGCAGCTTCCCAAATAAGCGGATCGTCTGCCTGTGCCATACCACCAACTCCCCCAACGCCATCGGCCTGTGTTGGAGTTGCAACGGTCAAGATGTTGTCGTGATATTCAGCCACGCGCTGAGTGCGGATGTACTTAACGGTCTCCTCGATCTCCTCGTCAGAGACCCAGCAACCCTGTGCGCGATTAGGCTTCTTACCACGAAGTTTAACCAGCATGTCACCCTTACCCAGCAGCTGCTCAGCGCCCTTTTGGTCCAGAATAATGCGGGAGTTCAAAGAGTTATCAACTGAGAGCGCAACACGGTTATCGATGTTTGCACGGATTAGACCAGTTACGACGTCTGCAGAAGGACGCTGCGTTGCAACAATCAGGTGAATACCTGCAGCACGACCAAGCTGAGCAATACGGACAATGGAAGACTCAACGTCTTTGCCAGCAACCATCATAAGGTCAGCAAGCTCATCGATGACAATGACAAAGTAAGGCATGTGCTTTGGAGGATTCTCCATATCAGCGTACTTATCGCCATCAACATTTCTGTTGTACGTCTTAATGTCACGCACTTTGTAGTGCTCAAATACCTTAAGACGGCGCTCCATCTCGGTGACGCCCCACTGAAGCGCACTTGCGGCCTGCCTTGGCTCGGTAACAACTGGAACATACAGGTGAGGAAGACCAGCGTAACCCGTAAACTCAACGCGCTTTGGGTCAACCATGATAAGGCGGACCTGCTCAGGAGTTGCGCGCATGAGCATAGACATGACAATGGCGTTGAGCAGGACAGACTTACCAGAACCAGTGGTACCTGCTACCAGCAAGTGAGGAAGACTTGCAAGGTCAACAACAATTGGCTTGCCCTCAGAATCACGACCAAAGGCGCACTCAAGAGGACCGCCCTTTGCAAACGGAAGAACGTCAGCCAAGTTGACTGCCTGGGCTTTCTCGTTAGGAATCTCAATACCAACCAGAGAAGTTCCAGGAATTGGTGCAAAAATACGAACAGACTTTGCCGCAAGTGAAAGAGCAATATCGTCCTCAAGATTGGTGATCTTGTTGACGCGCTCACCCTCGCCCATCGAAATCTTAAACGTAGTGACAGAAGGACCTGCAGTCCAACCAACTACCTGGCTGGAAAGGCCAAACTCCTCAAGCGTAGCCTGGAGTCTCTGAGCAGTAGCTTCAAGCTCATCATCGCTTACGGCAGAAGTGGCCGAGTTCTTGTTTGTCTTCAGAATGGTAAATGGTGGCAGCTCATACGACTCATCGTTGTCGCCTGGCCTTTTGAGCTGGTCAGGTGTGGCGAGAAAATCGGGTGTCGTTTTAGCTTTGCTCTTAGGTTTAGCCTGTTTTGTTGTAGGAGCAACATCGGCTACAGCAACATCGTTTTTCTCGACAACTGCATCGTCTGGCTGGTCTTTCTTCTTAGAACGAAGCTTATTCTTAGCCTTATCAATGAGCGTAGTAGGAGCATCTCCTGCGTCTTCTTGCGCCTCTTCTTCCTCATAAAGACGGGCGTCACGCTTAATGACAGAAGTCTTGCGATTGCCCAGATACGTGGTCTCCCCTTCACCGGTCTCGTCAAAGAGAGAAGACTGGTTGTTTGCGCCACGTCTACCCTGCTTCTTTGCAGGCTGAGGAGCATTTGCAGCGTAGAGCGCCTCTTCTTTTGCAAGAGCACGCTCTTCTTTACGGTAGCGATGATTCTCGCGCGCTTCATCCAGGCGGAAGCTTACGCGCTCAACCATGTCAGAAATGGAGAAGCCGCAGATAACAACACCGGCAATAATAAAGCCAACCAAAAGGACATTGCCCACCACGCGGCCAACAAAGCGCAGCAAAACCCAAGCAATACCTCCGCCCACATAACCACCAGCAGCCTCTAGGACTTTTGTGCCCAAAAGCATATCTGGAGCAGCCTCGGCACCTGGGAAGTTAAGTGAAATAAGAGCAAGGGCAGCAAGAACGTCCAGCGTTAGACCAATAGCAATACGCGTAGAGATTCCCTGATCATCACGCATAAAGAAGGTCATAGCAAAGACAAATACTGCAATGGGAAAAAGTAGCGCTCCCGTACCAAAACAGAGCTTGAGCCCATGACCCATTGCGCTGGTAATAACAGCGTTAGAAGGGACAATAATGGACAAAAACAGAGCAATTGCAACCACTGCAAGAACAACACCAATGATGTCATTCTGCAGTGGGCTCAAGCCTACTGCCTGGGCAGAAGCGGCGTTTCTAGAATTTCTTTTTGCTGCGTTTGAGGTGCGTTTAGAGGGCATTGGGCTTATACCTCCATAATGACCGGAATAACCATTGGTCGAGTACGAGTTTTGCTCCAAAGGAAGTTAGAAAGGGCATTACGAACGCTCTTTCTCATTGCTTCAATGTTTGCACCTTCGGATTTAGAGGCCTTCTCGATTGAATTTCTCACAAGATTCTGTGCGTCATTCATAAGCTCGTCATCGTCGGCAAATGAAACACCACGGCCAGAAATCTCAACAACACCTGGCTTAAGGTTGCGACCAACAAGGGTTACCACAGCGGTAACAATGCCGTCCTGAGAAAGGCGCTGACGGTCACGAAGAACAACAGGGTTAGCGTCGGTGACAGAGAGGCCGTCAACGTACACTACGCCAGACTCAACCGTCTTACCACGAGTAACCTTGCCGTTTCTCATCTCAAGCGTGTCGCCATTATCAAGAATGAAAATGCGATTAGCAGGAACGCCCATCTGCTGAGCAAGTTCTGCGTGAGCACGCAGGTGAACAGCCTCACCATGAACAGGCATGAAGTTCTTTGGACGAGCCATACCAAGCATAAGCTTAAGCTCTTCCTGGCTACCATGGCCAGAAACGTGGACAAGTGCCTTTGACTTGTCGTAAATCTCGCAACCAATCTTAGAGAGCGCGTTGATGATGGACTGAACGCTCTTCTCGTTACCTGGAACAGGAGTTGCAGAGATGATTACGGTGTCCTGAGGACGAATGGAAAGCGACTTGTGCTCTCCGTTTGCCATGCGTGCCAAAGCACTCAGAGGCTCTCCCTGGGAACCGGTACACAGAACAACAATGCGATCATCTGCGAGTTTATCAACATCGTACGCATCAATGATGTCTTTATCGGCAATGTTGAGGTAACCAAGCTCACGCGCAACCTTGGTGTTGGTAATCATAGAGCGACCAGTAACAACAACCTTACGCTTTACCGCAACAGAGGCATCGCACACCTGCTGCAGGCGGTGAATGTGGCTTGAGAACGACGCAACAAAGACGCGACCAGTTGCATTCTTGATGATGTGACGAAGCGCCGCACCAACAGAAGCCTCGGATGGAGTCATACCAGGGCGATTAGCGTTGGTTGAGTCAGACAGCAGCAGGTCAAGGCCCTCGGAGCCAAACTTGGTGATAGCCGCATAGTTTGGACGAACGCCATCAATTGGAGTCTGATCAAGCTTAAAGTCACCGGAGTGAATAAGGGTTCCTGCAGGGGTCTTCATATGAATACCAAAAGCTGCAGGAATAGAGTGAGTCATCGAGAAGAACGTGATGTCAAAGGCGCCAAGCTGGACCTTTGAACCATCAGTAACCTCGCGAAGCTTAGTGCCCACAATCTTGTGCTCAGCAAGCTTGCCTTCAATAAAGCCAAGCGAGAGCTTGCTGGAATAGATTGGCACCTTACGAGTAAGGTCCATAAGCAGGTACGGAAGAGCACCAATGTGATCCTCGTGACCGTGGGTAATCAAAATACCGCGAAGCTTATCTTCATTTTCAAGTACATAGGTGTAGTCTGGCAAAACTAGGTCAATACCAGGCTGTTCGTCATCTGGGAACATCAAACCAGCATCAACAAGCACCATATCATTACCGTATTCAAAAACGGTCATGTTCTTGCCAATGCCATCAAGTCCGCCCATAGGAATGACTTTAAGAGCTGGGTCTTTCTTAGGCATTAAAACGCTTTCCTTTCAAATAACTTTCTATAACAGACGCCACCCTAAAGGGCCGTCTACAAGACTTTTTGCAAAATCTACATGTTGTTTAATTATATAAAAAATCTGCACGTATTACGCTATATATTCCCAAAGAATCAAAATCTCAACAGAATAACAAGAGAGCTCCGACATGCATCGAAGCTCTCTTCAATACCTCATGTTTTATAAGACCTCGCGTGGCGAGAAACCCATTGAGTTTGAGCGTACCTTATGCGTCGTGGTGACGACGTGGCTGCCTGCGCTCAGAGTTGCCGTTGTCGTTCTGACGACGTGGGCGACGCTCCTCACGGTCCTTCTTTGGAGCACCCTGTGGTGCCTCTGGCTTATCAAGACGGTCAAGAGAAATCTTGCCCTTCTCGTCTACCTCAAGGACCTGAACCTTGACCTCATCACCAACAGCCAGGACATCCTCGATCTTCTCGACACGTCCCTGTGCAACGCGGGAAATATGAAGCAGACCGTCCTTGCCAGGAAGGAGCTCAACAAAAGCGCCGAATGGCTGAAGACCAACAACGCGACCAGTGTACTCCTCGCCTACCTCTGGAACCTTAACGATGGCCTTGATGCGCTCTGCAGCAGCCTCGGCAGCACCGTTAGTACCAGCGATAAAGACGGTGCCATCCTCCTGGATGTCAACGGTTGCGCCCGTATCCTCCTGGATACCGCGGATAACCTTGCCACCAGAGCCAATGACGTCGCGAATCTTATCGGTTGGGATAGAAAGCGAGATGATCTGTGGAGCGGTCTCTTTGGTCTCAGTACGAGGTGCAGGAATCTGCTCGAGCATCTTGTTCAGAATGAACATACGGCCCTCTTGAGCCTGAAGAAGTGCACTGCGCAGAATCTCTGGAGTAAGACCAGTTGCCTTGTTGTCCATCTGCATTGCAGTAATACCCTTGGTGGTACCGCAGACCTTGAAGTCCATGTCGCCGAGGAAGTCCTCAAGACCCTGGATATCGGTAAGAACAACAGTCTTGCCGTTCTCCTGGATAAGACCCATTGCAACACCAGAAACAGGACGCTTGAGAGGAACGCCTGCATCCATAAGTGAAAGCGTAGAACCGCAGGTAGAAGCCATGGAAGAAGAACCATTGGACTCCATTACCTCAGAGACAACGCGGATGGTGTAAGGGAACTCTTCCTCGGAAGGAATGACAGGTAGAAGTGCGCGCTCTGCAAGAGCTCCGTGACCAATCTCGCGGCGCTTTGGACTGCCCATACGGCCAGTCTCACCGGTGCAGAATGGTGGGAAGTTGTAGTGGTGAATGTAGCGCTTGCCATCCATTGGCTCAATGGTGTCAAGACGCTGCCACTCGTTGAGCATGCCAAGCGTACAAATGGAGAGAACCTGAGTCTGACCACGCTGGAAAAGACCAGAGCCGTGAACAAGTGGCAGGTAATCAGGCTTGACCATGATTGGACGAATCTCGTTAGCCACACGGCCGTCAACGCGCTCGCCGGTCTCAACAACCATGACGCGCATAGCGTGCTTCTCAAGACCCTTGAGCTCAACGGCAATAGCGCGGCTCCAAAGCTCCTGCTCCTCCTCGGTGAACTGAGCCTTGATCTCATCCATCAGGTCAGCAACCTTCTGCATACGGGACTGCTTGTCAGCATCCTTAAGAGCAGCGCTCATCTGGTCATAGTAAGCAAAGATGCGGTCATGGACCTCAGCGATTGGCTCGTCAAGGATGTACTCGCGCTTGACGATAGGGCCGTTAACCTCTTCCCACTTAGCAATAAACTTCTTCTGCTCCTCGCAGAAGGCTGCAATTGCTTCCTGACCAAATGCCATAGCAGAGAGCATGTCCTCTTCGGAAATCTCATCTGCACCAGCCTCAAGCATGGAAATGAAGGTTGAAGAGCCGCCAAGCTCAAGGTCAAGATCAGAGTGATCGCGCTCTTCGTAGGTTGGGTTAACCAGGAACTCACCAGTATCAGCGTTGCGACCAATACGGACGCACGCAAGTGGTCCCTCAAAAGGAACGCCACCAACGGCCAGGGCGGCGGATGCACCCATGACAGAAATGGTATCAACAGCGTTTACCTGATCAGCA
>CALHQT010000149.1:0-4003 GCA_938038135.1 uncultured Atopobium sp. | reverse complement strand
AAATTGCAGCTAAAATGCGTACGGGGTAGAGAAAAGCGCTCCATGCTCCCACATCAGTGATGGTAAAGATTGACCAGGAGACAAGTACTGTTCCTTCTCGCGTAAGCAACAGATTGAAGAGCGAGAGGAAGATGAGCAACCAGGCAAGCGGGATGATTGACACAAGTACTTGTTTGACGGGAATTTTTGCCAGAGCCAGGAGGCAAAGTGCGCCTACTACCAGCAGCGCAAGCTGTGGTGCCGTGCGGATAAAAAACGTTGTGAGCATCAATAGGAGCGCTGCTAGGCACTTAACGTTGGGGTTAAGCCTGTGGATGGGCGAGTCTGTGTGGTAGTACTGACCGACAGAAATCTTAAGCGCCATAGCGGCCTCCTTGCGTGAGGTCGTTGGGCTGTGCGACGCTAGGAGCGGTCGTCACCGCATTTACCAGTGCGTCTACCAGCTCAGATAGGGTCAAAGGTTCTCCTAGGTTGATTCCCGTAGTGCGTGACAGGCGCTGAGCCCAGGTAAGTGCATGAGGAATGCCCAGTCCAAGCTCCTGGAATTCTGCCTCTGAGAAATGAGTAAATGTTTGATAAGGTGTGCCAGAGAACACCAGGTCACCCTCATGGAGCACGACAATCTGGTCAGTTTCTGCCGCATCCTCCATCGAGTGTGTGAGCTCAATAACGGTGCAGCCGTCCTCAAGAACGGCGTTGATAATTTTTCTGAGCTCAGAGCAATAGTAGGGATCAAGTCCGCTGGTAGGCTCATCGAGCACAAGCACCTTTGGCTGCATGGCAATAACGCCTGCAAGTGCGCAAAGTCTCTGCTGACCACCAGAAAGCTCAAAAGGGGATGCATCTGCCTTGTGGGAAAGACCGACAAGTTTCAGAGCGTCATTTACAGCGATTGTTATATCGCAGGCAGAAAGACTCAGGTTAGAGGGGCCAAACGCCACGTCTTCGGCAACCGTTTGTGCAAAAAGCTGGCGCTCTGGTCGCTGCATGACGTAACCAACAATACCGTGAAGTTTTCTGCGGTTTTGCTTCTGTCGAGTATCCAAACCAGTTACACAGAGACTGCCGACGTCAGGCGTATCAAGTGCGCAAATCAAGCGCGCCAGGGTAGATTTTCCTGAACCGGTTGAGCCAATCACGGCAACATGCGAGCCTTTTTGCACGTCAACCGAGATGTTTTTGAGCACGGGTTTCTGGTACGAGAACGTCACGTCGCGCACGGAAACCGCCGCTGACTCGAATACGCTGTCGGCTGTCGCCGCGAAGCTACGACCCGCGACCATCGCGTCGCAGCTTCCAGCCGCGCCCGCGCTTCTCGCGCCCTGCGCCGCTGTGGCGAGAAGCCCCGTCAGCTCGCTGAGCACGCGCTCAGCCGAAGGTGATTTGCACACGACAACTCCGCGGTTGTTGAGCGCATGTGCTACCTGATAGGCAAACGGCTCCTCAAGATGCAGGCATTCAACCAGTTCGTGCTGCTCAAAGAGCGCTTCAGGCGTTCCTTCAAATGCAACGCGACCGTCGTCCAAGGCAATTACGTGGTCAGCGGAAACCACTTCGTCCATGAAATGCGTTACGTGAACAATAGTCTTTCCAGCTGCACGGAGTTTCTCGACAAGACCCATAACGTTATTTCTATGCACAACGTCAAGAGCTGCGGAAGGTTCATCAAGAATGAGGATTTGCGGCTTCATGACCAGCGCGCCTGAGATTGCCACGCGCTGCTGCTGCCCGCCCGAAAGCATCTGCGGATTTTCTGACGCAAACTCGGTGAGAGTACCAAGTTCAATCTGCTGTTCTACCAGCGGTGTTATCTGATCACTGGGTACCTGAAGGTTCTCCAGGCCAAAGGCAATGTCGTCCGCGACTACGCTGCAGATAATCTGATCCTCAGGATTTTGGAAGACTAGGCCCAGCTGCGGACGAATGGTTTTGTACGCCTCAAAGTCAACCTGTCCATTGTTGACAACGGTGGTTCCCAAAAAGGTAACGGTGCCCTCGTCAGGCGCGGTAAGGCCAGAGAGAATTGAGGCCACCGTGGACTTGCCCGATCCGTTCGCGCCAACAATACAGGTACGTTTACCTGCAGGAATAGAGAACGAGACGTGGTCTAAGGCAATCACGCCTTTTGCGTGCACAAAAGTCACGTCCAAAAGCGTCGCAGCTACAGGCAGGTCCTGAGTTTGTGCGGTGCTTTCAGACGTGTGCGTATCTGGGGAGTTGTCCAGCAGACTACTCACCGTCTTTGATACTCTCAAAGAGTGAGGTAGCCGAGCGCATGATAACAACAAAGATGATGCTGTTGATAGCAACCTTTACCACGTTGAAGGGGAGAAGGGCGGGGACAATCAGTCCGCTTACCGCCTCTACGCTCATGCCGGTGTAGATTGGGGTAACTACGAGGTTGCCCAGAATGCATGCGACAACGCTAACAACACTGCCCACAATCAGGGCAAGTACCAGCTGCTTGATCTTCTCGGAACGGTTATACACAATCAGCGAAACAGGCAAAACGTAGGTAAGCGTTGCCAGGATTGCCATGATAGTACCGTAAATTCCGGACTCAGTGGTGAGGTGCAGAAGGTAGGGAAGCACCGAGACAATCGCGCCCGCGGCAGGGCCAAAAGCTACGCCTGCGAGCAGGGCAAAGACGCCCGATGGATCGTACTTCAAAAACGTCACGCCTGGGATCAGGGGGAACTGAAGCACCATGGTGCTGATTGCAGCAGCTGCACAAAGCATGGCGAGAATAGCGATTCTCTTGGTAGACCAGCCGTTAGAAGATGCGGTTGTTGCGTGGGTTGAGTGGGATGAAGCCATAAAAGTCTCCGTTTCTGACATCCGGACTGTACCGTTGGTCCTGGACTTTAACCAGGTTAACCGCATTTTGCGGGTCGCGGACTTGATGGCTTATAGAGCTGGGTTGTTACAAACCCTTAAGCTCGGCCACCTTACCACCAGTAGGTAATTGCAACCATTTCTGAAACATATCGATACGTACTATAGCAGAGTTAACAGCTGATAACACGTAAAACAGGATGGACATTTCTTTGACAGAATTGCAAAAGAAACCGTTTTTGGTCCTAGTGTCGTGATTTTCTTGCACCAAAACCGTGATTTTCTCGTCCTGATGCCGTGATTTTCTCGCCCCAACGCCACGTTTTTCTCGCTTGCGATAAACTATAAAAAGTAACTTACTAAGGAGCGTGTTACATGTCTGAAAGTGGCTATGACTTACAAAGCCTGGCCGGAAAGCTTTGCTCGATTGTTGGAGAAGAGAACGTCCTGGTAGACGAGCCAATGAGCGAGCACACCACTTTTAAAGTGGGTGGACCTGCGGATCTCTATGTCATCCCTGATGATCCCGATGAGGTTAAAGAGATTCTCCTTGCGGTTAAAGACGCAGAAGCTCCTTATTTTATTCTCGGCTACGGCTCTGACCTGCTCGTTTCTGATGCAGGATATCGCGGCGTCATTATTGCCGTCGCTGACGGCCTGACCGGCGTAAGCATCGACGACACCGAGATGACCTGCCAGGCTGGCGTTGGCCTTAAAGAGGCCTCCGAGATGGCCTGTGAGCTGGACCTTTCTGGACTCGAGTTTGCCTGCGGCATCCCAGGTTCTGTGGGCGGCGCATGCTTCATGAACGCAGGCGCTTACGACGGCTGCATCGCTGACGTGCTCAAATCCGTCCGCGTTCTTCTCGCCGACGGCACCTTTGCTACGCTGGACGCATCCGAGCTTGACCTGGGTTATCGTCACAGCAGAATCGCTGATGAGGGCATGATTGTGCTTTCTGCCACGTTCAATCTTCATCGCGCAGATGGCGAGAAGATCCGTGAAAAGATGGAAGAGTTCACGCGCGCTCGCGAGGAAAAGCAGCCACTTGAGCTGCCTTCCGCTGGTTCAACCTTTAAGCGTCCTGAGGGTCACTTTGTAGGCAAGCTTGTTACCGATGCTGGTCTTAAGGGCTATCGCTTTGGCGGTGCTGGTGTTTCCGATAAGC
>CALHQT010000148.1:0-11834 GCA_938038135.1 uncultured Atopobium sp. | reverse complement strand
AAGCCTGATGAGGAATTACTTTTAAAGTTTTCAATACCTTTTAATTCAAGAGAGCTTGAAGAGGAAGGCAAGATAACCATAAATCCAGAATATGGATATGAATTTAGCCATACCTTAGAAGCTCAGATTAGAGGACAACTTAAAAATGGCCTTGCTATGATAGATTTTTATGAGTCATGTGATAAAAGAAATCGATTATCACAGTATGGAAATGACTATATTGCCACGCTCTGCATCAAGCTCTAACCCTATAGAGTTCTCTTCAGGACAGCCTGGACAACGTCAGAATCAAAGTCTCCCTGAGCCTCTGTAAGCGCCTCTAAGAGCTGAGCTACGCCTTCCTCATACACGCTAGGCAACAGATACTTCGAGACAGCCTTAGCCTCATCAGTGCCGTTTTCCATGCAGCATGAGTGATGAGCAATCTTAAGAAGATCCAGATCGTTTTCGGAATCGCCGCACACAATAACTTCTTCTGGCTTAAGACCTATAGTCTCAATGAGCTTCTCGAATCCCTGTGCCTTATTCCAACCACGATAATTGATGTCAAACCAACCAATATAGGGAGAAACCAACTCAACCTCTGGAACTGCACTGGTAACAGCCTCATAGATTTCTTGCGCGCGCTTTTCATCTTGGGGTAAGAGAAGACCTCCCGCATACATAGGGATATCTTTTGGAACGGACTGCGGACCAAGCCCTGGCACAAAAGTGTTAAACGAGGCTGCAAGATGATCTACTACCTCTTGAGTGGTATCAACTATTTTCCAACAAGAGGTAAATGACGTATCTAAAGGCTGCTCAAGCGGACCTTCTTGATAATACGTAAGCAAACAATCATCCATTGGAGAAATAACCTCGTAGATCTTCTCCATCATCTCGTAGGTAAATTGTTTGGTGAAAATGAGCTTGCCATTAAAGTAGAGAATCTTTCCACTAGAAAACACGCCAGTGTCTGTCAGGGAAACGTCAGACTTTAGATAAGAAAATGCATCATAAACTGGCCTTCCGGTAGAAAGTCCAAACGCAATACCTGCGGCTTTAAGATTATTAATTGCCTGATGGGTTCTTTCTGAAATAGCCGGAGTGTCAGCGGGTTTTAACGTTTGGTCCATATCGGAAAGAACAAGCTTAATCATCAGGGCTCCCAAGATACGTGTGCTAAGTGAGTGTTTTGTTAATTCTACCAGCAAGAGTAGAGAAACGCGTAAAAATTGCCGTTATTATTACGTTATTAACTTAAAACTACGAGATTAGTAGAGGTCCATGAATATTTACGACCACTTTGCTCACGAGGATGAATATCCAGAGCTCAACATAGAGGCAATGTCTGAAAGACTTGCAAAGGCGCTGTCGTTTAAGACGGTGTATACCGACGCGGAGACAACCGATTGGTCTCAGTTTGATGCTCTTCAACAGCACATTGTTGATAGCTTCCCGTATGTTATGACCGCAGCCTCTAACGTTGAAGTGGTTGGCCACTCGCTCCTCATTGAGATTCCGGGATCTAACCCTAAGCTTCCTGCATTGATGCTTATTGCTCACCAGGATGTAGTTCCTGTTGTTCCTGGTACAGAAGACGCATGGACGCACGACCCCTTTGGTGGAGATGTCGATGACACCTACATTTGGGGACGTGGTGCGCTTGATATCAAAGACATGCTTATGGGCGAGCTTGAGGCGCTAGAGTACCTACTTTCACAGGGTTTCTCGCCAAGGCGCTCTATCTACCTGGCATTTGGCGAAGACGAAGAGGTCTTGAGCCACGGTGCCACTAGGCTTGCAGAAGTCATGGCCTCGCGAGAAATGCGTGCAGCTTGCCTTCTGGACGAGGGCACCACTACGTTTTTTGATGGCAGCGCCTACGGTGCGCCAGAGGCTACCGTGGCCGACATCTGCATCTCGCAAAAGGGCTTCTTGAACGTAAAGCTTACCGCGCCTGGTCACGGTGGGCATTCTTCTAATCCGTTTGGTGGAACTTCGCTTGAGCATTTGAGCTGCGCACTTGCCGCTCTCTCTGAGGCTAAACCTCAACCTGAGCTTAACGATATTGTCAAAGAAACCTTTAGGGTTCTTGCGCCAGAAATTACCGAGGAACCTTTTGCTTCGCTGGTACATGACGTAGATATCAATGCAGATAAGATTGCTCTTGCCGCAGCTCAGATCAAAGAGCTTTATCCGTTTGTAACCACCACGTACGCTTTCAACATGCTTGAGGGTTCAAGTAGTGCGGCTAACGTTATGCCTGGTAATGTCAGCGCAACTATCAACATAAGGCTGCTCCCTGGTGTGAGTGTTGAAAAAACCGTTGAACACATAAAACAGGTAGTAGCTCAGGTTGACCCTTCCATTGAGGTTGAGGCTTTGCATTCCACTCCTGCGGGAAGAATTGATTCTCCAGCTGGTGCTGGCTATCAAGAACTCAAAGCCATTATGGAACACTATCATCCAGGCGTTACCTTTGTTCCATCCTTTGTGTGTGGTGGCACCGATTCTGTCCGATACGAGGGAATCTGCGATTCTATTCTGCGCATTTGTCCGTTTAGGCCAACACCAGAAGATGAAGCAAACGGCGTTCATGGCATTGACGAGCGTATCGAGAAACGCGTGTATGCTCAGGGCGTCCGCGTTCTTGTGTCCTTTGTTAAACAAATGTGCCAATAATTTGCTATCGCGCAACTTACGTTAAAATAGACACATGTTATGTTCTACAAAAAGGGGAGTGAAACGTTGCAAACTAGGCAGCAGCTAGCTAATCAAGTAGCATCCCAAATTAAAGAAGCAGCAGACGCCGATGCAGCAAAGGCGCAGGCAGAGGGAACTATTACTGATCCAGTTGGTAGTTCTAACAACCCTTCCAACGCTATTTTTACTGTTGCAAACGTCATTACTTTTTGCAGATTGATTCTTACGATTGTCTTTCTTGTGCTCTTCTCAACAGGTGGTAATCGTTGGGTAGCACTGGGCTGTTATGTAACTGCAGCTGTTACTGACTTCCTTGACGGCCAGATTGCTCGTAGAACGCAAACCGTGAGCTGGCTGGGAAAAATCATGGATCCTATCATGGACCGAGTTCTTCTTATAACAGGCGTTCTTGGCCTCTTGATTATTGGTGAGCTCCCTCTCTGGATTCCACTGTTTGTTATTGGTCGAGATGTTTACCTTACTTTTGGCGCACTTGCTGTACGCAAATTCCGCAGGCGTCCTATTGATGTTGTCTTTGTAGGTAAAGCTGCAACTGCCTTTTTGATGACTGGTTTTAGCCTGCTTCTTCTGGGCATTCCAGTTGTATCCGGTCTGGGCCTAGTAAACGTCAGTTGGCTTCCAGGTCTTAACTCTGAGAGCAGCGCACTCGGTATCTTCTTTGTGTATATAGGAATTGTTTTCTCGGCAATTACTGCAGTTGTTTATACTGGTGAAGCGGCTAAAATAGTTAAAGATAGTAAACGCACTCAAGCATAAGTTAGGTTGTTTATGACTTTCCTTCAGCACAACCATGTATCTTTGCGCCAGCTCTCTCATAAGATGCTGGCTTTTCTTGTAAGTGTGCTACTTGTATTTGTTCTAGCTGCTCCTTTTGCTCCTGCAACTACGGTTTTGGCTGAAAATACCTCTTCTAACAAGTCTTCCGTAACCGATGAGCCAAAACTTACTGAGGCAACTACTGCCATTGTCACCGATGCACAAGGAAACGTCCTCTGGAGCAAAAACCCAGATCAAGAGCTTCCTATGGCATCCATCACTAAGGTAATGACTGCAATTGTTGCGCTTGATTCTGGCGTTAATCTTGATGAGCCCTGTAAAATCACAGTTCCAGATCTTGAAGAGGGTTCTCAAGTTGCTGGTTTGACCTCGGACGATACGCCTACACTCAGACAGCTCATTATGATGATGCTGGTGTATTCCGCAAATGACGCAGCTTATAACATTGCTCTCAACGTATCTGGCTCTCAACAGGCCTTTGTTGACCAAATGAACAAAAAGGCTGCTGAGATAGGCATGACACACACGCAGTTCCAGAATCCTCACGGCTTAGATGCTGATGGTCACTATTCAACCGCGCGAGACCTTGCTCTCATGGGTCGTTATGCGCGCGAGCACTATCCACTTATCGCAAGCGCTGTGCATACCAGGTCATACACTACAACGGTAGGAGGGGAGCAGCACACGTTCCACTCAACCGATGATCTTATGGACACCTACCGAGGTCTTCTCGGCATTAAGACAGGCGCTGAAGACTCTGGTACTGCCTTCTTGGGCGCTTCAAAGCGTGGAAACATTACGCTCTACACCTGCGTGCTTGGTTGTGAGACTACACAAGGTCGTTTTGACGATACTGCCATTCTGATGAACTGGGCTTATCGCAATTACAATCGCGTAAGCATTCAGCGTTCTGACCAGATTGTGCAGATTCGTACGAGCGAGGACAACTTCTTGCTCTCTGCAGTAGTTAAACCATCAACTTCCACCACGTATATGGCGTGGCCTGGCTCTAAAGACTTTACCTACCAGACGTCTATGCTTTCTCCTAACTATCCTGTAGCCAATAACCAGCTAGTTTCTTCAACTGACTGGTCTCAAGATTCCGCGCAGGTAGGTACCACCATTACCCAGGCACATCTGACGCTGTGGACTATTCCAGCCTACAACCTCTTTGACCTGTATTCGGTTGCTCCGTATCTCTTTGGGAGAAACTAATGTCTGAGCAGAAACGCTCTATCCTTCATACCGAGCTTGAGTATCTTGGCGCACAATTCTCAACCTCAACTGAAGGCTTCAACTTGGCCCAATCTTTCTATGGCGAGAAACCCCTTGAGGAAGCTCTGAAAGATTGCGCTCTTATTGACCTGAGTGGTATCGGCTACACGCTGGTGAGTGGTACATCATCTCAAAATTTTGTTGAAGCTGTCTTTGCAGGTAAACAGCTTGAGGTAGGAGAGACTTCATTTGAGTGTGCGCTTACGGGAGACGGATCTCTGTCTTCCATCGGTCTTCTCGCGCGCTCTGGTCAAAACGAGTACGTGGTACTTGATGCATCTGAGCGCTCTCTTGTTCTAGACGAGTGGCTTTCTATCATTGCGTCAGTCGAGCAAAACGGTGTAGCTCCTTATGCAGAAGTGTCTTTGGAAGATGCAACTCCGCTGCTTACTCCGCTTCTTCTTGCTGGTAAAAAGGCCAAGAAGGTCCTTATGGACTACCTGGGAGAACAGAGGCTTCCAGAAGACTCAAAGCTTTGCAATCTTATGCTTGACCAAACAATCCCAGCACTTGTGGCCAATGTTTCAACTAAGAAAGTACCTGCATATCTGGTTATGGTTCCACCAGTACATACGGTAATTCTTTTTAGAAGCTTGCTTTCTTTTGAGATGGTTCATCCTCTTGGACATAAGCAGCTCATTGAAGGTCTAAAAACATATCTTCCATGGTTTTCAGAACTTGCAAGTAACACTAAAGTAGTAGTAGCTAAAGATAAACTTGAGGGTTGGGGTTTACTCAGAGCCTCTGATGATTTCATTGGTGCAAGGGGTGATCTTCTATGAAATATGCGATTAATGCGGTAGGCGTTCCAGCTCCTATGGGACCATACTCTCAGGGTACTACTGCAGGTAGATTGGTATTTGTCACAGGTCAAATTGCGGTCTCTGCAGAAGACCCAAAGGAGCTAATTGACGGAGGGATTGAAGAGCAGACTACTCGTGTCATTCATCTTGCTCAGTCAATTCTGGCAGAGGCAGGATGCACGCTCTCTGATGTTGCTCAGACAACTATCTACCTTGCTGATATCAATGATTTGCCTAAGGTAAACGAGATTTATAGGCAGTACTTTGTTCTTCCTGCACCTGGTCGAGCAGTTGTTGAAGTTTCTGCGTTGCCACTTGGTGCGCTCATCGAAATGGACTGCATTGCGTGTCGTTAAGCGTTATTATTATCATGTAACCAAATTAAGGAGAAACCATGTCAACTGACGACATCAAACAGCAGTCACCAGACTCAACAGAGATTTTCCGCATGCCATCAGCTGACGCTACGGTTCCAGACCTTATGGCTCAACAAAAGCCAGCTCACCCTGTCCTTACTATTGTCAAGGGACCACAGACTGGTCAGACTTTTGAGCTCAATTTACCTCAGATTTCTCTTGGTAGAGACCCAAAGAGCAGTGTTTTCTTGAACGACATGACAGTTTCCAGAAATCATGCCACCATTGACCTTTCAAATCTTGCGCTTGGTTACGCAACTATTGAGGACCTTGATTCTCTCAATGGTACCTGGGTTGATGGTGCCATTATTAACAAGGCTACCCTGCGTGATGGCTCAACTATTCAGATTGGCACCTTCCGCATGGTCTTCCATACCAGCAGAGTTTCAGCTTAAGGTTAAAGGATAGCTTTATGGCTGATTCAGGCTTTCTTACCATTGGTAAAGTAGTCAAGAAATTACAGACTCTCTATCCTGACTTGAGTGTTTCTAAAGTTAGATATCTGCAGGATGAGGGCTTACTTACTCCTACCAGAACTGCTGGTGGTTATCGTCTGTATTCCCAAAAAGACGTTAAGCGACTTGAGACTATTCTGTATCTGCAGAAAAGCCGTTTTATGCCGCTCTCAGTTATTAGAGAAGAGCTTGATAGGCAAGATAAAACCCCTGAAGCTGAACAACAGGTCAAAGCTCAGACTGATGAGGCAACTGGAGCTGAGGCTCAAGCTGCACCTGAAGATCAAAGTTCTTCTCGCCAGGCTCAACCTCAGCTGGATGGAAAGCAAGTATCACAGGCAATTCTTGGTGCAACGCATGCCGATGCCATTGTTGTACCTGTAGATGACCCTGAGATTGTTCAGAAATATCACGCTATTGATCGCATCCCAGAAATTGTGGGATGCTCTGTAGGTTTTGTTCGTCAGCTTTCCGAAGCAGGCGTTATTGCTTTAAAGCGCTCTCCTCATGGTAGAGACCTTGTGGACGGCAAGGATTTAACGCTGATTCGCCTTTGTAGCGAACTTCGTCACTTTGGTTTTGAGCCCAAGAACCTGCGTCAATACGTTATGGCTGCAAACCGAGAATCTAGTATGTTTGCCAAATCGCTTGTTGTATACGCTAAAAAAGGCGGGGGAGTTGAAGTTGACCATACTGACGAGACTCGTCAGAAGTTTATGGCTGCTCTGACCCGCATGTTAGGCCTCACCAATGCGGTTAGAAATGAACTTATCACTAAATTAGTTCGTGAATCTTTTAAGGATATGCATCTAGACGAGTAATCTAGGTATATATAACTATTCATTGATTTTGATTTTGAATGTGAGGACATTGTGTCTACGTATGATTATGAGAGTCATATCATTAGCATTCCTGATTATCCAGAGCCAGGCGTTATCTTTAAAGATGTAACTCCACTTTTTAAAGATCCTGAGTGCTTCCACGCAGTTGTTGATGACATTGCAGAGCACTTTGCTGATGCAGGAATCACCAAGGTTATTGGTGCTGAGGCTCGTGGTTTTCTTGTTGGAACCCCTGTAGCCTACAAACTGGGCGCAGGCTTTGTTCCTGCTCGTAAGCCAGGCAAGCTGCCTCGTGAGGTCTACGCACAGGCTTATGACCTGGAGTACGGTACCAGCGAGCTTCAGATTCACACCGATGCTCTTACCCCAGACGACGTTGTTCTTATTGCGGATGACCTGGTTGCTACTGGTGGCACCTGCGTTGCTTGTGCTCAACTTGCCGAGAAGGCCGGTGCAAAAGTGGCTGGCTTTGCATTTGCGCTTGAGCTTTGCTATCTGCACCCAAGGGAGATTATTGGCAAGTGCTTTGACCAAGAGGTCTACACCCTTATTAAGGTTCAATAAGCTAAATCACTTACATCAGACTTTCTTTAACCTGACAATTTTGGCTGGCAAGACTACGTGCTTGTCAGCCATTTGTCTTATTTACATAAGCATTTTGTTAATCACAGTAAACTTGTTTGCAATACATAGAATTTCTCCATAATTGCAGGTCAAAGATAAATTTATGCAATGATTTTTGTCCGCTCCATGCTATATAACTGCACAAATAGTCTTTGGAATTTGTATGAAATGTCATTTTCGGGGTAAACTATTCAAATACTCGATAGGGTAGCTTCCTGTTTACACGGGTTTCTCGCTAAGAAATCGGCGAGTTGACTTTGATTTTTTATCAAATGAGCTATCCTAGATGGCAAAGCAAAGCAACACGTTGCCCAATTGATTTCGTGCTTTGCGGAAGGAGCTTATATGTCACAGCGCCGATCTTTCACAAGACGAGACGCTCTCTTATTTGCAGGTCTTGGTGTAGCTGCTACGCTGCTTACCCCAGCCAAGCTATTCGCAGACCCACAAAGCGATCTTGAGGCCGCATCTGCCCAGCTAGACTCTCTTGGTGCAGCTCTTGCAGAGGCCATGGATAACCTTAACGAGAAAACCTATGCACTTGACGCCACCAACAACAAAATTGGTGAGGTTCAGGAGCAGATTGCAGAGACTACAGACCAGCTCAATAAGCAGCGTCTTGTCCTTTCTGCAGCAATGAAGAGTGCTTATAAGGCAGGCCCACAGGAGACTTTGGACTTCCTCCTTGGAGCATCTAGCCCAGAGGACTTTGTCAGCCGCGTCTACTATATGGACCGCACCAGCAAGCAGGAGGCTGACTCCATCAATACCGTCAAGGCTCTTGGTGACCAGCTTCAGGCTCAGCAGCTTGAGCTTCAGGCTGAGCAGGAGAACCTTCAGGCTCAGGTCGCTGAGATGAAGACAACTGCAGATGGCCTTCAGAGCCAGGTTGCAGAGGCTAAGGCTTACTATGACTCCCTTGATGCTGAGGTAAAAGCTCAGCTTGCTGCTCAGGAGGCTGCATCAGCTAACAACAACGTTGCTTATGCAATTGAGACTGTTACTCGTGAGACTCCTTCTAGCAGCTCAGAGTCTAACGATAGCTCCTCTAACGATTCCAGCTCTAGCTCTTCAAGTTCCAGCTCCTCAAGCTCTTCTAGCTCCAGCAGCTCCAACAGCTCCAACAGCAGTTCTAATTCTGGTGGTGGGTCATCATACTCCGGCGGTGGCGGTGGCTACCCAGCTGCAGGCGGTGGCGTTGCTACAGCTTATGCTTGCATTGGCTATCCATACGTTTGGGGCGGAGCTTCTCCTGCTTCTGGCTTTGACTGTGGTGGTCTGGTCTACTACTGCTTCCTCGGCTACCGTGCAGGTACCGCAGGAACCATTGGCCGTGCTATTCGCGCTGCTGGTAACTGGCATGATTCCATGGATGAGCTTAACTATGGCGACATCATCTTTACTCGTGCAGGCTATGAGCACGTTGGAATCTACATTGGCGGTGGCCGCATGATTCACGCTGCTAACGAGTCTGTTGGTGTTATCGAGGGTCCTGTTTATGCTTGCTATGGTGGAGGACCATTCTCCGGCTAATCAATAGCCGGGGACACCAGGTGCACTCTGCTACGTACAATTTTCTGTACAAAGTTTTAACTACACGCACGTAAAGTCGTACAATATCCAAGTACGCTTTACGTGCTTTTTTATTAACCATAGACTGCTAGGGGAGATTGTGGCGTTTCATCTCAAACATAAGACAAACGTTATTGAGCGTCATTTTTCTCGTAGGTTTCAGGTTGCTCTCATTGGAGAAGGCCTGCTTGTTGGCCTTATGGGTGGTGGCGTTGTCACGCTGTATCGCCTTTGTCTTTCTTTTGCAGAAGCTCAAATGCGCTCCATTACTCAATCAATCGCAGGTAATTGGCCTTATATGGCTCTCTGGTTTGGTGTTCTGATTATTCTTATGGCGGCCGTTTGCCTACTCATGAAGTTTGAACCCTACACCGCTGGCTCTGGAATCCCTCAGACCAATGCTGAGGTCATGGGATCTGCTGATATGCCTTGGTATCGAGTTCTTCCTGTCAAGTTCATCCAGGGCGTTCTGGTTGCCTTTGGCGGCCTCTCTATGGGTCGAGAAGGGCCAGCGGTACAGTTGGGCGCTGTTTCTGGTAAAGCGGTCTCAAAGTTCCTTAAGCGTAAAAGGGGAGAAGAACGTCTTCTGGTAACCTGTGGCGCAGCTGCGGGTATGTCAGCCGCTTTTCATGCCCCTCTCACCGGCACACTTTTTGCTATCGAAGAGATCCAGAAAGAGTTTCATGCTCCACTGATTATCTCGGCAATGACCGCATCAGTAGGCGCTGACTTCCTTGTTTCTAACGTCCTTGGCATGAAGCCTGTCCTTCAGCTTCCTTACGTAGCACCATTACCTCATGTCGACTTTGCATTTGTTCTTATCGTCGGTTTTATCTGTGGTTTATTAGGAGCGCTCCACAATAAGGGAATGTTCTTTGCCCAGGGGCTGTACAAAAAGATAACTAAGTTTGCGCCTTTCTCGAGGCTCATTATTCCATTCATGCTAGCTGGAATTATGGCTTTTATCTGGCCAGATCTTCTTTGTGGTGGTGACGCCATTATCGAGAAAATCAAAGAGCCAGCAACACTTACCGAGCTCATGGTTATAGCGCTTTTGCTGGGCAAATATTTCTTTACCACAACATGTTTTGCTGCAGGAACGCCTGGCGGAACACTATTCCCAATGGTTGTCATGGGAACACTTGTTGGAACACTGTTTGCCCTGGTAGCAACCCATGTTTTTGGCATACCTATGGCATATGCGCCAAACTTTATTGCAATGGGTGTTGCAGGCATTTTTGCCGGAGCAGTTAGGGCGCCCGTCACCGGGGTAGTGCTCATCTTTGAGCTCACAGGCTCTCTTGAGGCTCTTATGGCTATGTCTGCAGTTGCAATTGTGTCCTACGTAACCGCAAATATCCTGCGTGTTGACCCATTCTACGAGCATTTACTTGCACAATTCTTAGCTTCTCAGCAAGGGGAGTCTAAACCAACACTTGATTCTGGCGAGAAAATCCTTCATGAGTTCACTATTGGCCAAGGAAGTCCCGTTGAGGGCAAATTGCTCCAAGATATCCCATGGCCTGACAAAGTGAGGGTTGTAACTATTGATCGTGCGGGCTTGGAGATTATTCCAACCGGCCAAACTGAATTGATGGCGCTGGACAAGATTCTTGTAATTTTTGATGAGATGTATGAAAGCGATGTCATGATCAAATTGAATGTCATGACCGACTCATCGGTATAGCGCTTATCGCTGTCGCACACGCTACACTAAAGGAGAGGGACTCAAAATCCTTCTCCTATTTCTTCAATTCATTAGTTTACATAATATCGATTATCAGACTTTTATATATTAGAACAGAATTTAGAGGTCTTATACGTCTATATATCTAGAATACTTTATCTTGCATCGGCTTTCATACCCTACGTCTCATTACTTCAAAATTTGAGCCTCTGAGAGCCGTTTTAAGCCACGTTCTTACTTTGTCATGAGTAATTACACCTCTAGTAATTTGGGTCTTACAAAGGCGCCTAGATCACATAGCTTTTTTGTTCGGATTTCTGTGCTAACTACTTACAGACAAGTCATCAATATCAGACATTCGTAACACTCTACAACCTCTTTATACGGAGAAATTCGAAGATCTAATTTTCTATTTCTCTAATGAATTCAGCTTTAATTTGAAAACGCTTTACATCTATTTATTCATTCAGATTGATTTCTAATCTAGATGCCTTGGTGCCTTGGTTTTGACTTTCCTACAAGATTGAATCTAATTGGTATTTCTCTTAACCTAGTCCATCTCATTCATTTTTAACCTGCTACTCCCCTTTTTTGATAAAAACAACCAATCTACCTGCATAAATACATAAAACTGCAGGTAAACAAGGTGTGGTTGTTGCAAAATACACAAATCATTG